>CANHYS010000001.1 GCA_947464585.1 Planctomycetaceae bacterium
GTGCTCGACGATAGCGTCCCTGCAGCGGTACGTTGGCGGTTGCTCGCAGCGCATTTGACCGCGATTAAGTTGCCTGAGTGGCTCGGTCGGCCGATCGAGAAGGAATTGCAGAATCGGCTCGACCGACTCTTTAGTGGTTCAGGCCCGCAATCCGGTCTACGGAACGAGCCTCCTGGCGTTACCAGTTCAGACGGATTGCAGGCTTTGGACTTTTGGGCCGGGCTGACGACGCAGTTTCCTGAAAACGCATTGCTGCTGAAGTCTTGGCGCGACTTCTACAAGGGCTTCAATAAGCTCAAAGAAAAGATCAAGGCAAGCCAAGGAAAGGGCTTCAAGTGGGGGGGCGCGTCAAAGGCGATCCGTGAAGATGTCGCAGTGGTCGCCGACTCGCTATGCAAGATCAAGGGACTTCGGTCGTGTGCAGACATGGAGAAGCACCATGCAGCCCAATGCATCGGTCTGTTTCGCTCCGTGTTGAAGGCAAAGGAAACCGGAGTCACAGCCGAAGCGAGCAAGCAACTCGACGACCTGATCCAGCAACACCTCGATGCCAAAATGGCAGCCCGGGAGAAAAGCAAGTCGCGCAGGCATGCTGCTTCCAGCGGCAAGCGGTCTGGTCGCTGGCGGTGGGCAGTAGCAGCCGCAGTAGCGATCGTGCTCGTGGGCGGCGGCGCGGCTCTTGCAATAAAATATCTGCAAAAACCCTCGTCGAAGAGCACTCCCGACACAGCCGCTTCCAATGATCGTCAAGGTAAGGGCAACCGGGATAACGGTTCGCAACCGCATAAGCCCGGTGCTGTGAAGGGCGAAGGAAAAGTTGAGGAACAGGCAGCGATCGGTAACAAGACAGGGACAGCGCCAACTGGCCGGGCACCGCCGCCGGAAGCCATTGCTAAGGTTTCAGCCGAAGACGTCCAGCTCCGCCTTGGGGAGATCAAGGACGGAAAACTGATCGTGAACTGGGCTCCCGGAGTGTCTAAAAAAGGTAACTGCGAACTGACTGGAAGTCTTCGCAAGGAAAATGGTGGAACTCAAGAATTCACACTTCCGATCAATGCTGAAAAACCTCCCTGCCAAATCCATCTTTACGATTATGGCTACGGTACATTTTCCCTAGTCTTCAAAGTGACTCCGGCGAAGCCTGGCAAAGTGTTCGAACTAAAGAGCCCGGAAGTCCAATTCCCGCGCCCCCAAAACCCGACCGTTGAAAGTCTTCGGCTGGTCATGCCTGACACGAATAAACCGGAACTTATCGCGCGGATTAAGGCTGACGATAAAGCATCGCGATACGGAAAACCGGTCTATTCGCTACGAGCCACTCGCCGCAAGGGTGAGCCGATGGGCGAAGTCATGGCAACATCCACAGTCAACCAAGATATTCACTTCACAAAACTTCCGGACGAGCTTTTTCCAAATGACTTTCTCACAAGTGACGATCAGCGAGTCACGTTCCGAATTGTTCTGACACCGCCCGGGATAAAGTCCGGCGAATGGTCGGTGGAATCGATGCCGATAGAGGCAGCATTCGATGCCGGTGCGGAGATCGCTGCTCACATGAAGCGGCAAGTAAATGCAAAGACAGAGTTACAAGCAAAAGGGGTGTGCCCACTCACACCGGATATTCAAGCAAGAAACGACTTCACTGTACCACTTGTTCGGCTTCCAGCGTTATTGAAAGAGCATGAGATTGAACTCATTCTATTGACACCAAAGTGGGAAGTTGCTCGTGGAGAGCTAAAGTTGGTCCGAAACCGTCCATCGACGAATGAAAACCCCTCGTGGGACCTGTCTGAGAAACAGGCCGCGGCGACCTCAGCGGACACAGTTACTGCTGCGCCGCAAAGTGAGCTAAAATGCGGCGAATTCTATATCGATCGGAGTGGCTGGCAGTCCGAACTACGTTTTCGGCAAGCTGGAATAGATGAGCCGATTTTGGACGCACTGGGTCGTCTTTCCTTTTGCAAGTTGGGAATTATCTACCGGCCAGAAAAAGGGGTTCAGCAACTCGTTGCCTTACTTCAACTGCTAAAGCCTCTTCCGCACGACGGGGGGGTTGTTGGCGTGAAGTACGACGGCAAGGAAAAAAAATCAGTCGCGCATGACGTTCCCATACCCAAGTTGGTAAACACACCAGAAATCGATTTTCGGCCGCCACCCTCGGCCACGAATGGGCCTGTCACAGCGACTTGTGACGGAAAAGTATTGTCGCTGGTAGTCGGGGAGAAGACCTTTGCAACAGCGAAACTCGACGTCATGCCCGCCGCCAGAAAAATAAGACTAATGCAGTTCATTTGGGCCGAACATGATCCAGCACGCTCCCCAGAGTTCGTACAACTTCCGTTTAAAAAAACAGATGTCGTTAGTTTAATTATGCGACCAACCGTTACTTCAGGAAAGGTCGAAGACGAGTTTAGGAGCCACAGGTGTGGTGTGCTCGACGCGTCGAAACGTGAGCGTTTTTTCAACCAATTACGACTACCCACCAAGGTCGCGCTCAGTCCAGCCGACTGGCTGAAGCATGTGGAAGGGGCCGTGCCGGACGGTAGCGATGAATACGACCGATATGTCAGCAACTGCAAAGAGCGATCGCAGAGACTCGTTGAGCGGTACAAGGAGTTTGAGGGATTTATAAAGGCGGTTGACGGCAAGACGTTCAAGTTTGCGCCATGGAGTATTGAGTGGCAGGTCAAGCTCCCCGTGGGGACTGGAATCTTAGAGAGCGGGGATAATTACGAATCAGTTGGCGGACTTGCCGTCAAGGCGATTGTCTGTAGTGACAGCGAGAAAGCGGCAGAGGCTGCTCCCGTTCCCGCCAAAGCTGACGCTCCAGCTACTGCAAAATAGTTTTGGTTCTGTTGTCTAAAAAGATCATCAGTCAAGCTCGGGTAAAGTCTGAGCCAGGAAACATTCATCGATGACACTCGTTCGTTCATTTGCGATGCTTGGTGCGGCCGTTTCGCCGCTGGTGGCCCTTACCGCATTGGCGTTTCTTGGCGGCGGCGGGAAGACAGAGGCCACGAGCTACGAGCCGGCGGAGGTCGCTGCGCTTGACGCCGTCGAGGCGGCCACCAGCGCTAGGATCGCCAAGCTGCCGGAGGTCGAGGCCGCCGCTGCGGAGGATCCGGCGGGGTTCTCGTCCGGGGGAGATCCTGTCGCCTCCCTGTCACTGCCATACGAGGTCGCCCAGCAGCTGGCCGAGGCTGAAAAGGCTATCCGATCCGACGATGTTGGCATCGTTCAGCGGGCCAAGAAGAGCCTGCAAAAGCTCGCTGGTGACAGGCTGCCGGCAATCGAAAAACTTCGGCCCCACGGAGACAGTCTGGCTAAGGCGATCGCGGGTCGCGCGTCGGCGATCGAGCACCACGAGGTCTGGCTGTCGAAGCGAGCGGTCGTGCGCGAGACCCTCGTCAGCGCTGCAGCGGCGATTGCCGACGGCCCTGAGATCGATGGCGAGAAAAAGTGCCTGGAATTGCTTCGGAAGTTGCAGAAGGACCTGCCGGAGGTGGCCGATGCCGACGCCGTTGGTGCTGAACCGACCGATGCGCTGACGGTAGACGAGGCTGAGGCGGTGGCAAAGCTCGCGTCACGGGCGACCTTTCGCGAGCAATTCTTCACGGCGCGGCGCGCCACGGTGGCGAAGAGTGAGAAGACGTCTGAGCTCAAGTCCGAGCTCGACGCTTGGGACGCCTTCTTCAAGACGTATGCGAAGGCAGGTGCCCCCGACTCCCGCGACGCCGCGTTGTTCGAGGAAGGCAAGAAGCTTCGCTACGAAGCGGAGCTTACTTGGCGTTGGGCGTTGGCGTTGAGCCAGCCTTCGGTTGGCGGGCTCGTCACCAAGGTGGCGGATTGGCGACGCGTATCGAGGACGGCGAAAAACGAGGACACGTCGGATCAGCAGGCCGCTGCCGAACTCGTGCGTTCGTGGCTGGTCAAAAACATCCCGCCGGCGCCGTCGAGACCAAAGGGGCTCGACGGCCTGCAGGAGGGGTTCACTGACCCGGCGAACAAGAGAAAGTTCGGGTATTTCAAGCCCGTGCCGCAAACCGACAAGCAGTTTTACTATTGGTCGGACAACACGTTGAGGAAGACAAAGCCCAAAGGCGAATCGCAATTTAATCTCCGGTCTCCGCCATCCGGGCCGGTGTATCTGGCGTTGCTCTTGGACTATGACCGCTGCCGAAAGGCATTTCTTACCGAGGGGCACAAGACCGCTCAGGGTTCGGCGACGTTTCGCGATGAATGCAACAGCATTGGCCAGAAATACCAGGAGTACCTAGCTGTGTACCCTCAGCAAGAGCCCGACAATCCGATCGATGCCGAGGCGAAAGGCTGGGAGGAAACATTCGCGAAGGCCGAAAAGATCGCGGCCGAACTGGTGGCTGAGGGAGACAAGGCGGGCGTGTGGGGGTTGCTGGCTCCAGTCGCCAACTAGGGGCTTGAAAGGGCGTGAATTCGTTCCGCTTGACACATTGCTGGCGGCTGGCAGACTGATCACGTTCTCACGCCCGAGAGGGGGTTGCCCACCGGCGCCGGGATCTCTGGCAGTAGCACGACTGCGGCCCATAAACCACTTCGATACACCACAAATCCCAGACTTATCCGAGTCCGTCGCCAAGGAGACCATTCAATGGCTTATTCGCAGGAAATCAGTCGGCAAAACAAGGCTCTCTTCATCTTTCTGCTCGACCAGTCGTTTTCGATGGAAGACCCACTTGCAGGTGGTGAACGCAAGATTGACCAGCTCGCGCTCGCGATGAATGCATGGTTGCAAAACATGGTGATCTCGTGCTCGAAGGCCGAGGGATTCAAGGATTATCTGGACATTGCCATCATCGGTTACGGCACGGATCAGGAGTCGAACCCGATCATCGGCCCAGCGCTGCTTGGACCACTCGCTGGACGTGAGATCGTTTCCATCAATGACATCGCCACGAATCCTGCCCGCATGGAGACGGTGACGGCGTTGATCCCTGATGAAGAGACCGGCGAAATGCTGCCGATGGAACAGCAGGCACCCGTCTGGGTCGACGCCATGACTCAGGGTGCCACGCCTATCTGCTCGGCGATCGTGAAGGCATGCGAAATCATCGATGCGTGGATCCCGCAGCATGATTCGAGCTTTCCGCCGATCGTGATCAACATCACTGACGGCGAGTCGAGCGAGGGCGATCCGATCCCGTACGCCGAATCGCTCAAGCAGCGAGGCACGAAGGACGGCAACGTGCTGTTCTTCAACTGCTGCTTGTCGGCGACGCCTGCTGACCCCTTTCTTTTCCGTGGTAATGGGGAGTTGATGCCGGACGAGTTTGCCCGGCAGCTTTTTCAGATGTCGAGCGTGTTGCCGGAGTCAATGATCAACAAGGCCCGTGCGGACGGCCAAGACCTTGAAGCCAATGCCCGCGGCATGGCCTACAACGCCGACATGGTGGCCTTGATCAAGTTTCTCGACATGGGAACTCGCGCAGCGACGCTCAGGTAGTTCGCCTGCCGAAGTTGTTATTTCTGATCCCCGAAGAATCTTCCCCCAGGAGATGGCACGGTCATGAGTGGCAATAATTGCGTGTTGGTTCTTGTCGATGAATCATCTGCCATGTCCGCTGTGATGCGCGACAAGTTGGCCGATGGAACGGAGTCGACGAAGACAAACGCCGCGAGGGTGGCTACCAGCATCAATAATCTCCTTCGGCAGCTGGCCGATGGGCCTGCTTGCGATGTGGCGCTCGTAGGCTATCGCTCCAATGCGGAGGGGGAAGCTGACGTCGGCTGCAGGTGGCTTGACGGTCTGGCCGGCCGGGAGTTCGTGTCGTCTGCGGATCTTCACGCGGCAGCTCGAAGCGAGGCACGGACGCGGCGGGTGCCGCAGTCTGATGGCAGTTTCAGCGAGGAGCCGGTTAGTTTCTCGGTCTGGTACGAGCCCGTTCTCGGGGCGAAGTCGCCGCAGATCGCGGCTTTTCGTTTCTGCCGAGATCTGGTTGGTCGTTGGAAGGCCGCTGGCGGCAGCACCGGTGGTCAGCCGCTGATCATGCATGTGTTTTCAGGGGCATCTGCTGATGGCAGCCCCCAGGTGGTAGTCGATGAGATCCTGCAGACGGCTGGTGCTGACGGCAAACCGATCATTGTTCAATGCCATATGGCGGCGTCGTCATCGCTGGTCACCACTGCATTCCCGTCGAAGCAGGCCTATCTCGCGTCTGGGATGGCCAGAGATTTGTTCGGCCGTGCCTCTGAACTGCCGCACGCGATGCAAGACACGCTTAAGGCCGCGAAGGTGAAAGTACAGGCTGCGGGGCGGGCGCTCGTCCACAACGCAAAAATCGCAGACCTCTTCCATTGCTTGCAACTTGTGAAGCAGCATGTCGCCGGCAATGTCGGAGGCTCGTCTTCTGCAGGAACGAAGGCACCTGTTACTCCGGTTGTGACTCCTGTTCATCCGGCCGATGTGAGCCCGCCAGTCGCAGCCACGCCGCTGTCCGACTCGACACCTTCCGTGGCCGGAATGCAGCCCACCGACTCTCAGCCAGCCGATCTTCAGCCAGTGACCACGGCCTCGCCGGCGTCGCATGCTGGGGAGGCTGTTGGGCTGGCCGTTCTGGTGCTTGACCGTTCGGTGGCCGATCCCTTCGGCGGGAGTCTCGTGAATCCCTGCAGCAGGCTTCAGGAAGCGGCCAACGAAATCCTGAAGCAACTTTCGTCCAAACGGTGTCTCGACCTCGCCATCGACACGGCCATCGTCTCGTATGGGCAGGGCAGCAACGGTCAGCCGGATGTTCGTAGCACGTTCGACGGACCGCTGGCGGGCCGGGCGTTCGTCCGTAACAGTGAGTTGCCTGGTGGCGCCATCCGTGTGGAGGAGGCGGAAACGCAGGTGTCGAACGGCGCAGGCGGGATTGTTACGATCAACAAGAAAACCCCAATCTACTTCGACGTCGAACCCGCTGGCGGGGTCTCGCCGCAGCCGGCATTCGCGGCCGCAGCGGCCATAATCGGCGAGTGGTGCGGCCAGCACCCCACGGGACGGGCGCCGATGATTCTGCACCTCACCAGGGGCTCGCAGGACCCGGCCGAGATAGCCGCCGCCGTTGCCGAAGTATCGTCGCTGCATACGTCCGCCGGCCCGGTGCTGATCCACAATCTTGTAGTCACGGAATCGCCCCACAAGGCACTGTCGTATCCAGACAGCGCTGCTGACATCGACGGAGAAGGGTTAAAGGCTCTCTGGGAAGCCTCGAGCCCGCTGCCTGGTTGGGAGGGGCTCAAGGAAGGGAAGAGGCCTTATTTGACGGCGACTTCTCGTGGCTTCGTCGTCAATGGGAAGTTCGACGCTCTCGCGGACGAATTCAACGCCGCATTGGCACCGGCCTGACGTACGGGATCCTCTCTGAAGCCTCCTCGGGCCGCTTACCGAACTTGGGATAAATCATGCGTTTCCGTTCGCATCAGTCGTGGTTTCCCAAGGAAGTCGATCTCCCGAATGACTATGAAGACGCCTCGGCACGCAGCGAGAAGACTGGTCGGGCTGTCATTGCCGACGGTGTGTCATCGGCGATATTCTCGCGCACGTGGGCCCGCCTGCTGACACGGACTGCGGTGGCGAATCCACCGGCTGTCACGGACGACACCGCCCTCATGCAGTGGGTCGCAGACCTGCAGAAACTCTGGCGCGAGGGCATTAATTTCAAAGCCCTGCCTTGGAATCTGAAGCCTAAGGCAGCGTCGACCGGCGCGCAAGCAACGCTACTCTTGATCGATATCGAGCCGAGTGCTTTGCCTGATGGTGCCGAGGCCGCGAGTGGGCCGGTGGAGTATCGCCTGCAGGCCCACGCCCTTGGCGACTGCAACCTCTTTCTGATCCGCAATGGCGAGAGAGTCCTGTCGTTTCCGATGACCGATTCCGTGGCATTCGCATCTCCGCCCGAGGTCTTCAGTAGCATTGCCAAGAATGTGGCCTATGCGGCCAAGTTCCAGCATCTCGATGACCGCTGCTGCGAAGGAGATCTGCTGGTGGCCTGCACTGACGCCATCGGACTGTGGGCCATGCAGGAATACGAGGCAGGGAAGCAAGTCGATTGGATGCGCTACTGGGGGAACGACGAGGCATGGCAGGCCGATATTCAGCACCACCGTGCGTTGCCTGCCGGCACTCCGGGGCGGATGCGGATTGACGACTGTACACTTCTACTCCTTCAGGTGGTTGCTGAAACCACCGACGAGTCAGAGCCAGACGCACAGCCGGACCGTTCCGATGAGCCGTTCATGCTGCATGGCGCTGAGCTGCCGGCGGCGGATGCGGACAAAGGCGATGCCACGGAGCAGATGACCGGGAATGGAGAGACTCGCACAGATCAGGCTGGTGAATCGGCGGACGGAGCGGAGCCGGAGAAGGCGCTGGCTGCCAGCGAGCCGGCTCCCCTACCGGAAACTGCTGCAGCGGAGAAGGTTGCGCAAGAGAGCATTGTCGCGGAGGTCGCTGCATGCGACGGCGAGCCCGCTATCGCCATTGGGGATGCCTCGCCTCAAGCAGACGATGGAACGGGTTGTGTCGCGATTCCGGAGGCCGCCGCAGCCCATTCACAGTCAGGCCAGCCGCCATCAAGTGAACCGGTCACGCCAGCCGTCGCCGAGTCATCCGCTTCGGCAGGAGTGGACGAACCACCGATGGACGTGCCCGGTGGCGAACAATCGTCACCGCCGGCAGAGCATCGCAGCAAGAGTTGGTTAGCCAGGCTTTTTCCCAGCTGACACGGCCGACTAACGGACCAAATAATCCCAGGTTTCGACCCCCTTTTCCCGGGTCTTGGTATGACAAGTGAGACACCCTCTGAGTGCAGCAAGCCGCTCGCGCTCGCCCGACTGGGAAGTGCCGGAGCGATGGCCGCGTATCTGCCCGGAGAAGTCGTGCAGGCGGCGTTCGCATTGCTTAGTGGGCCGCCGTCGGTGTTGCGGATCATCGTGTCGTCGGCTGCGTGGATGGTGATCTACGCGATCGGGTATTCGCTTGCCCTGATCATTGGACAGAATCGATACCTGCACCGGCCGTGGCTCAATCTGCAGGAAGGCGTCATGGCCGTGGTGGGCGGCGCTGTCTTTGGCGTCATTTCGGGAGGTCTCGCGCAGGCTTTCTTTAGCGCGGCTTTTGCCATCGGACAGGGCAACGTTCTCATCGTCGAGATGGCGCGAGTCGTTGCCTGGGCCATGTTCGGAGCTCTCATTGGCTTTGGGATGTCGTTTATTATCCCTAACCTTGGGAGGTTTCGTGGCACCTTCGGTGGCGGCGCCGGCGGGGCCGTCGGAGCGATCGCTTTTATTGCTTGCACGATACTCGCCGGCGATGCGATCGGTCGGTTCATAGGCATGGCGATCGTGGGGTTCGCACTCGGATATGCTATTGGACTGGTCGAAGAGGCTTCGCGCACTGCATGGCTGCAGGTCTCGCGAGGCAGCTCTGGTCGCGAGACGGTCCGTGTGACACTGGGCCCGGAACTCGTGTGCGTGGGCAGCAACTCTCAGCGATGCACCGTGTGGGCACAGGGCGCACGTGCCATCGCCCTGCGGTTTCGTTTCGTCGACGGCAAGGTCATCTGCGACGATATGGCTACAGAACGCCAGATGGTCGTCGACCCGGGCTTTCAGCAGCAGGTTGGTAACGTCACTGTCACAGTCTGTGTCGCTGGTACGCCCTCCGGCGCCGGCGGCTCGGGTTCACCGCCTCCCGGTCCGGCAGTCGTGCCGCCGGCGCCCCCGCCCCCCCCGCCGCCGCGGCTACCGCCTGCGCCGCCGCGTTCAGGCCAGTCGCCTAACGGCCAGATTACGCGGCCACCAGAAGGGGGTCGCGCTGCGCCACCGGCTACGCCACAACTGGCAGCGGTAGCCCGTAAACTTCCGCCACCCCCTCCGCCGCCACCACGGCCATCCGGTCGTTGATGTTCTCGTGATACGATAGGATTCGACGCATCCGTCGAGGTGAATTCCATGGCGACAGCACAAGTTCGGTTTACCTGCAGTCAGTGTAACAAACAGTATTCCACGCCGAGTTCCTTCGCTGGAAAGACTGTCAATTGCAACTGCGGAATGAAGCTCACGGTGCCGAGTGCTAACGCCGTTGCTCAGACCCAGATAAAGCCTGCCGTCGTACAACAGCCTCAGTACCAACAGCCTCAGTACCAACAGCCTCAGTACCAACAGCCTCAGCACCAACAGCCTCAGCACCAACAGCCTCAGTACCAACAGCCTCAGCGCCAACAGCCTCAGCACCAACAGCCCCAGTACCAACAGCCTCAGCCGCAACAACACCTGGTTTCGCACCAGGGACCTCCCCCCGGAGTCGCGTCGAAGTATTGCCATGCATGTGGCCAAGTTGTTGATGCGCGGGCTGAGATTTGTCCTAAGTGCGGAGTGCGGCAACCAGATGTCGCTGGGTCGAGTGGCGGCGGTGCCAAAGAGCCCAAAAATAAATTGGTCGCTGCGCTGTTGGCTTTTCTACTTGGCGGAATCGGGGCGCATCACTTTTATCTTGGCAAGCCCATCTTGGGCGTGATCTATCTACTGTTATGCTGGACGTTCATTCCATCCATAGTCGCTATTATCGAGGGTCTTGTCTACCTGTGCATGTCTGATAAATCGTTTGCACGACAATACTCAACGTGACATAAACGCTCAGCGTCGCGGCGGTTGGAAAAGATCCTCGATAGTCTCCAGTAACGCATCTTTTTTTGAGCTAAAACCCAAGAGTCCGGCCCCAGGAAGTGGCAGCCATCCTTTCTGCCGATAGGTGCTGAGGATGGTCATCAACAGGTTCTGACGAATCGTGTCGGTGGCAATGTCGTTGTCGGGCACAATCTCCCGGACGATCGCCCGAATCTCACCAAAAACTCCCTCTTTTGCCGGTCTCCAATAGCCTGCGAACGGGATCTTGCTGTCACCGCGACGATCGAAGAGCGCAAACCAGGAAAGTAGTTTTTTCCAGGCGGTTAGCTGTGCATGAAGTGCCACACGATCGGGTGCACACTGAGCCCAAGTGCTTGCAAGCCTGATAATCTCTGTATCCACGCACAACTGCGCCGCTCTCGTCCGTAACTCCGAGACAAACCGGGATATCCTGTCGCCAAATTCACCCTTGTCGGGGTTGTAAAAGCCGCACAACTCTTGTGTGCCACGCAAGAGAAGTTCGAAATCCGAGGAACTGAACTCGCCTGCCGCGTTGTCGAGAACGCAACGCAGGTGGCTAGCAAGGCGTTTGCTTTCTGCGCTGTCAGGAGCCTCATCCGCCAGCGACTGGAGCCTATTTCCGATCGCATTGGCAACGCCCTTCACGGCATCAAGCCCGGCATGAGGTGGCGTTGTGATGCGTTTGAGGCTGCCGGCGTCCAGTTGGCCGAGAAGCGTCACCAAAAGAGCAGGAGGAACATAGTCGGTCGTTGGCGGTTCCGAGGCGAGCGGTCCCCACAGTCGCCCGCTCTGGGGGGTGACTCCCGGCAGCCGGCCGTGTTCCGCTACGAAACCGACCAGGAGAGAGATGGCATCTGCATCCGAAAAAGTGGAGGCCGGCTTTGCCAGATACGCGAGTACGCCATTCTCATCCGTCGGCATCGCCCCTTTGATCCAGCCAGCAACTTCAGGTGCGGCTTCGAGAGCCCTCCATTCCTCAGGAAAGGGCTTGATGACATCGATCAACATCCGAATGAGTGTGGCTGAATCTTTGGCGGGCATCAGTCTGAGCTGGGCGTGCTGCGCACGAATTGCACTGCTGCAACGCTTTGCGAGAAAGTGTCGGTGGGGTCTGGGGAGATTCGCCGGCGGGGGGCGAAAGTCGCCGCGAAAAAGCTTGTTCCAGTAATCCTCGACGCCCCTTATGAGCTCGAGGTCGGCCGCGCAAAAAGCGTCTGTCGTGGGTGACCACACCTTTTCAATGGCTGAACAGAGGTTGTCGACACGGGTGAGTTTGCCCTCCGAAAGCATGCGGACGGCCCACTCGGCATATTTTCCAGGTGCAGGCTTGTGGCTCCCTGTCAGGAAACCCTTGAACGTGTTGCAAACATAGGATTCAGATTGATAAATCTGTGGCTTCAAATCTCCTGCATCTGAGACGAATGTGGTCGCGATGAGCCGGTATGATGCACGGCTCGGGTCGGGTTCATACGTCGAGAAGCCCACTCCGGATCGGAGCATGGCGGGCATGAGCCGTAGGGCTGCGTAGAAAACGACCGTCGCCACCGCTGGCTCGATGGCAAGCACGACTGCCGGCAGGGACTTTTTGTCGAGCAGGGCCTGAAGCACCGACGTCACCATCGCGGTGCGATCAGCCTCCGATGTCGTTTCGAGCCAGCGGCTTGGGATCGCTATGTGCTTGCGCCACGACGAAGGGGCTACTCCCTGTTTCAGAAAGCGTCTGGCGAGTTCATCCCAGTGTTCCACCTTCTGTGGGCCATGCCAGGGGGTAAGTGAGGGCAGAGGGGGAAGCCCCTCGAACCCCGCTTCCCGGTCTGCAGCGCACCATCCATTGACGCCGGTGTCGTCCCTACGGCCCCATAGCCGCAGGCAATCGATCACAGACCAAGGCGTCGTCGTCGGTCCGACGAGCAGATGCGCGAAGTAGGAGCCTGGTCTCCCCGCGGTGTCAAAAGGGCGGAACGCCAGCTGGCCAACAACCTGGCGTCCAGAAACTTCCGGCATGAAGCAGAGCCGAACCGGAGCAGTCTTCGCGTCGAGTCGTTTTTTGCTCTCTGCGGATGCGTCTAGCGGCAGTTCATACGACAAGAGTCGTTCGACGGCCCGGAACTCCTCACGCAATGCCCCGCGGTCTGCGATGGAACTGGCGCGAACACTGTACCCGAGCACTCTGCCGGCGGCTTCATCGGAGTGATCAGGTTCGAGCGCTGAAGAGCCAAAAGTGCAGTGTGTGCACAGAAGGTGATGGATGTCGCTCATGGGAGAGGCATGGCAAGGGGGGACGGCAGGCAAACTTCTGGAGAGGTGTCGGGCCGCGTCATGGAGAGGCTACACTTTGGGTCTGCATTGCTGGATTTGCTTGCGCAGCTCATTCGTTTCACTCCACAGGCAACATTGTTATGTGTTTGTGCTGCGGCAGCAGGGCGCGTAGCGTTGTTTAGATCCCCAACCATCAAAGCCTGCGATCATCTATTCCGTCGTCGCGTGGAGTCGCTGGTTCAGTTGCTCAAGTAGCAGGATCTTCTGCGTCGTCTTGTTTTCAAGGCTCGAGCACAAGTCCTCCACGTCGTCGAGTGCTGAAAGTACGGTCGCGTCGGAGGTCCATTCACCGTACAGCACAGCTACTTTCGCCGTAAGGGCATAAAGTTCCGTGCAATAGGACAAATAGCGGCTCATCGACATTGCGTCGTCCTCTTCCTGGGGAGACGACTTCGTTGGAGCGTGCGGGAATAGCAGGCGTGTTGGGCACTTCGTGATCTGAAGCATGTCCGTCACATGTGCAAAACTCCGAAGCGTGTGGAGGCCTGCAAGAGCTCGCTGGCGCACGACGCCCAGTTCGATCGACCGCATCGTGAAGAACCCGGCGACTGTGGCGGCGAGCAACGTGATAAAGGCGTCGAGAGACGACAGAAATGTTGGCAGATGGTCGATGCCATCGACACGTCGTACGAAATAAATAGGTGACAAGAGCAAAAGACCCGCTGCCATACCGCCGAGCCAGCTTATGAGACGGAGTATCGCGGGGGCTTGTATGCTGGACGGGCCCGCGGATACCACTCGACGGGCATAGTTCGCAAACCATTGCGCGTGCCGCTCGATCCCGCGGTGTGGAAATCGCTCGTGTATGCGATCGGCCAGCATCTGGCAGCTTGCCGCAATCTGCTCCGGGATCAGCGTTGGTGACTCGGATGGTTGTCGCATGGGCGTTTTCCCGCCTCGCAGTGGGCCTCGTCGGGACCTGCCTCGGTCTGGCCGTGCGGATGAACACAGCGATTCATTTCGGGGTTGGGTTTGGCATCCCCGGGTCGGCAGCCGAACGCACGACTCCGACCACCCGAGTGACTCCTAGGCTTATCCTCAGCAGTGGTACCTATCCCCTTAATGTAGCGAGGTGTTGGCTGGGGCGGTATCCCCTGGGGACAAGCAGGCCTACGCCCGACGTGCGTGGGTCGGCAACGTTATTTATGTGCTAACATCAAGTGCGTGGGCTGGCGTCGACGACATCGATAAAGCAACAAACTTTCTGTAAATCACGGATTTCAGAGTTGGGTCAGCTGGCTTCCATGTTCCGTTAGGCACGTTCGGTTTCCCGGTCGTCGCTGATCTCGGAGTGGACGTCGGATGCGAGCCGCAGGAGCGAGGCCTCATTCGGAAATCGCATCGCGAAGCGAGTAGGTCGTTTGATCTCCTTGTTGAGCCGTTCGAGGCCGTTGGTCGTTCGCAGCCGTCGTCGGCGCGATCGTCGCTGGCGATGAGCTTCACGCCGTGCATGCATCGTTTCTGCAGGCTCTCGAGGAACTTCCACCAGTGTGGCTCACCTGTGTCGAGGTGATTTCGAGCCCGCAGAGCTCATCGACAATCGCCGCGACTTTCCTGGTTCTAACGCCCTGCACGTACATCTCTGCCATGGCGAGCATCTCCGCCCGCGACCTTCGGCGTGCCAAACCGTTTTTTAAACTTGCCGTCCGACGCCGCTCGATCACTGAGAACCCGTTCTCGGACATGAAGCGCGGATTCCAGATCAACGACAGTCGCCGGGGGTTCGTATCGCAGGAGACGATCGAGCGAGTGATCAAGGCCTGCGCGAATCACGGCTGGAGGCCGGCCTTCGCCCTACCAGGTATCTCGGTATTCGCATGCCGAGCGAGGCGGAGGAACTCAAGTGGACCCACATCGACTGGGTGAAAAAAACGTCACGATCCTTGAGAAAAAGGTGGAGCATCATCCCGGGCGTGGCATCCGCGTTGTGCCAATCTTCCCGGAACTCCGGCCGCACCTAGAACTGGCGCATCGGGAGCGGCCTGCGGGGGCGGTGTATGTCGTGCCGCAGGCCCGCGATGGTGCCAACATGCGAACGCAGACGCTGCGGATCATCGTGGCCGCCGGAGTGAAGCCCTGGAATGCCGGGACACGACTCTGCACGACTGCCGCTCATCGGGGGCATCACCTCTTCCGTTCCCCCTGTATCTCAGTCAACAAGCCGGCCACCTGCCGCGAAGACACAAATACAGGAAACAGCCCCATGCCGACGAGAAGGACGCACATGAGATACGCGGGCGCATACTTGAGGAACCCGGTGAATCGCTTGGGAACATCGTCTTCGCCCGTTGCCGAAGATCGCCCCTCGCTCGTCAACTCCGTGGTCGCGTCGCCTGCCACCGGCGAGCCAGGCCCCGCGCCCTGCCGTTTCCCACGAACTGGTGCCTCCCGCGATCCATCGTCGACGATGGCCTGTCGCTCGCCCTTGAACAGTCGATCCACCTTCGTGCGACACGACTCGAACAGGCTCCGCTTCTCCTGAACGCTCACCGGTCTGGCAAGCTCCACGAGCATCTCCTCATAGGCAGTCGCGTCGAACGTGTTGCTGACTGCGTTCGTCAGCGGCGGCAGAATCATGGACAAGAGCATCTCGGCCGCCATGACACGTGCCTCGGCATCTTCGCCACAGCTGATCTCCAGTTTCTCGTCTTCCGTGAGCTTCCGCCCGATACCCGAAAAAGCGATCGCGTAAGCAAACGTACCTCTTCGTATCCGCATACACGGCCTAACGTCCCAGTCGTCGTTGGATATCCCCATCATTACGATCAGCGTGAACAACTGCGTCGTTTTCACGCCGTTAACACTTTGTGAAGACAACCACGTGCGTCCGTTTGGCTCACGAATGCTGAACCCCGCAAGCCGCATAGGACTTGGTCGTTTGTCCGGCTCCCTGAAGTAGCCCAACTGCTGGAGCTGGTTGATCCACATGTCTCCGAAACACTTGCCTTCATCCCTGAATTCGTAACGGCGATCCTTCTCCATCACGGCCACATAGCTCCAGTTCCCATCCCCTCCGTTGTTCCCGGTCTCTTCGCCGGCATTGTCGCACGACATGATGAACGGATAGATGCGGGATTCGTGGAAGCCCATCCAGTTGCGAAAAGTCTTCAACGCCACGCCGGAGGTGACTTCCTGACTCGCGAGCACGTTTCCGAAATGGAAATTCGAGTAATTTTCGAACAGGAAATAGATCAACGAGATGACGCTGACCGCTATAATCGCAAAGGAAACAAACTTCCGGATCATGAGCAGGCACTCTGCGGCGAAAGAACGCCCCGCGGCGAGAGACCAGAACCCTCCGTGACAGGGGGTGACACCCCCCGAGCGTAAAGACTCGCGACGGTATCGTCAACAAACATCGTGTTCCTGCTCGCAGCGTCGATCCGACACCGAGTCTTCGGTAGATGATCCTTCGCACTTCCGGCGAAGAGAATCGTGACCTGCCCCCATGAATCACGCCAGTTTTTAAGTTAGGGCTTTGCCCCTCGGTGACATGAATTACGCCTTTCCTTATAGGGACGAGTGTGGACTGTGCCGCCACGTCGGGGTCGGCGAATTACTCCGCGGATGCCTCGCTGCATTGTCGAGACATCGATTGTTTCCAGGCCCTCTTGCCCGATAGCGGATATTTCGAGGCATCTGCGCATGAATAGCATCCGCTCTCAGAAGTTCGTGCAAAAGTTGCAGGGGGATGCGACATCTGCGGCACCTCGCGCGGGCACGACCCAGCGAGGCTTCAATGCGCTCGACGCCCTCGTCGCCGATCTGTATCGCACCGGTATTGTCCAGAGCATCATCGTGCATACGGTGCTGCTGCTCGCACTCGCCCTCACGCTGATTGGCCCTGACACTCGCACGGTGCCGGTGAGATTGGCGATTGATTTCAGCCACGCTGCTCAAGGGGAGGTGGATCTGCAGTCGGACGAGTTGCTGATGCCGACGGACGAAGCTGCAAGGAGCAACGGCGAGCAGGCGGAAATTATTTCAGACCGACTGCTTGCCGAGACTGACGCCGTCGACGTGGGCGATGTGCAGCTTGTTTCACTTGTGGCCGACTCGCCGCCTGGAGAGCCCGATTTCTCAGATCTGGTCGGAGAAATACCACACGCTGTTCGGTCGGCACGGCCTTCCATTAGGCCACAGCGTATTGCAGCGACTGTCGGTCGTGGGGGGCAGTCGGAGAGGGAAGGAGGCGTTGGGGGTGGTTTCGGCGGAGAGATGGGCCGAAGGCTTGTTGCAGCTGGAGCGAAGACAGGAGATGTGCAGATATCGATAGCGTGGGACGGCGTCGACGACATCGATGTCCATGTCATGGTCGAGCCCCTGGTCGGCGGTTCCTATTCGATGATCAGCTGGATGAACAGAAGGGGGCTGTGCGGCGGCTTTCTTGATGTCGACGCCAATGCCAATCCCGGCATGCTTACACGAATTCCGGTTGAGAATATTTTCTGGGCCAAAGGTCTTGCGCCATACGGTCGCTACACCGTCGCGATCCATTACTTCAGGAGCTGGTCGGGGCAGGCCCGCATGCCAGTTGATGTCGCGGTATTGGTCGATGGAGAAGTCAAACGGTTTCACCCTGTGGCGACGGTTGGCCAGCCGTTGACTATGGTGACCACGTTTGATCGCAGGCCGTCGCAATGACTTTCTGACAGCCTTCGCGGCCGCGCCACAGAAACGCCCGCCACTCGTCCGGGCCATGTCGATCGCCCACACGGGGCGCATACTCGAAAACCCGATGCAGGACGTGCGGTTGTTCGGGTCGTAAATCCCCGGCTCCTGACGATCCTGCACCGCTACGCGGCGATCTCGCCGCGTGGCACCTCTCCCGGCTGGCTAGCGTGTTGCCACGCTGGCCATTTCCCATAGCCAGCGACGCTCCTCGTCGCCGGCTCTCACTCGGAGCCCCTCATCGGGGAAGGAATGCGCTTTCCGGCACACTCACCGCTCATCAGCACTCATCAGGAGCGATCGACGCTTCACGACTCTCGCGAAAAACGCCTTCAGTCCTTTGAAGACGCTGAAAACCAGTACCCTCGACAGGGATCGAACCTGTAACCTTCAACTTCGGAGGCTGACGCTCTATCCAATTGAGCTACGAGGGCGCGACTGAAGTTCTTTGATTCTACCAGCCCACGCCCCGCGGCAACAGGATCGCACTGGCTGCCGGTGAAAACGCCAGCCGTCGCTGCCCAAGCCCTGCCCAAAACCGGCTCAGGCCGACTTTCGCAGCGGAGCCGATTCCCGCTCCACTCGCTGCCGCGGCCGCGAGACTCCGGCGTGCGGAGCGTCGATCCGAATCGTCTGCCGCTCTTCGCTGCCGCGTTGCACACGGCCCGAGTCCGCCGCCTGCTTGATCACGGTCCGCAACTGCAGATAGCGCGACACATACGACCCGAACTGCAGCACCGCCACCATCCGGCCCACCAGCATCGGAAGGGTGCCCAGCGGCGCCCTTGTCACCGCATGCCGCACGATCTCCACCGCATGCATCACCAGCGCCGACACGAACGAAGACCCCGCCATGCTCCGCCAGAAGAGCCGCTCCGCATGCAGCCCCGCCGTGAACGCCCGCGTGCGAACCTTGCCCGTGGTTGCTGCCGGCGCGATCACTTGGGAATACGGCTCCACGACCACGCGCAGGCCACTCCGCGAGAGTGTGATCGCCATGTCGGCGTCGGCCGTCGCATCGCCACAGAGCGTCGTGAACCCGCGGCCGGCGAGTTCCAGCACATCGGACCGCCAGAATCCCGTCTCGAGCACCGGACCCTGCGGCACCGTCGCGCCGGCCGGCGGACATGCCGCCGCCTTCGCCTTCCGCCACCTGGTGTCGGCGGCCACGTCGATTCGCCGCCCCCCGACGGCACATCGCACACCCGCCGACACCACGTGATCGCGGTCGTCAGCCGCTACCCCGAGCGGCACGACAGCCCCCACATCGTCATCCTCGAATCGCTCCATCGGCCGATCGGTCCAGCCTTCCGTGGCTCGCCAGCCGGCAGCCAAGACATGCACCACCTCGCCCGCGCTGGCCGCCACACCCAGATTCACGCAGCCCACCAGGCTCGACCCGGCGGGCGCCTGCACGAACCGCACCTCCTCGCGGATGTTCCACGGGTCGGCGTATTCGCAGCCGAGCGAGACCACGATCTCACAGTCGTCCGGCCGGTGCTCCAAAACGCTGACGAGCGTTTCCTCCATGGCCGCGGTGTCGGCCGGAGTGGGAATGACGATCGACAGTCGCGGCGATCGCACCAGGTCAAATGTGTCAGACATCGCCAGCCCCCCGGCCGTCAGGCCACTCATCCGCGCAGCAGGGGCACTGCCCCTGCGCGCACGATCCCCCCAAACACCGCTCTCTCCACAGTCAGACCTTGCTTGGATACCACTCGGGCACGTCGGCGCAGTCCGCGCTGCGGTTCACCCGAGGCATTCGCAGAGTCGCCCCGATCAGGCGGCGGCCCGTTGCGGCTGCAGTTCCGTGAACAGGTTCACGGTGTGCAGCATCTCGCCGTCTGCATCGTAGAACTGCAGCACGCCGACATCGATCATCCACATCGCGAACATCTCCGCGACGCGGTAGCAGCGGGCCACGCAGCGGCCCCGGTCGATCCGGATGTTTTCCTGGACGTCATCGACGTCGACGCTGTCCACGCCGAGATCGAGGAAGTAATGCGTGACCAATCGCCGCACGTCCGCGGCATTCATGTGCAAACGCATAGTTGGCAACCTCCTGTTGCGGGCTGTCGCTGGTGCGAACTGTCGAACGACTTCCTGTCGATCGGGTCGGGAAACCTACTCAGGAGCGGCCGCCGCCGAAAGACTGTTTTCTTTCGACCACCAACCGCGGTCCCAACACCGAATCCCATCCGCCATAATGAGGATCGGCGGATCACAGCGGCAGCAATTACCTTGCAATCGACAGACCACCCATCCCCCACTCCCGGTCGATCTTGCCTAGATTGCCAGAGTGATCCCCCGGCTCACGCCGGGGGCTTTTATGGGGAGGGTGATCCCCCGGCTGACGCCGGGGGCTTTTATGGGGAGGGCGATCCCCCGGCTCGCGCCGGGGCTTTTATGGATTCATACAAGCCCGGAGCGTGAGCGATGGGATGACGCGGCGAGTCATACAAGCCCGCAGCGTGGATGGGATGGCACCTCACAACCGCTTGGTCCAGTCGCACGCGGCATAGCGTTCGGCGACGAGCCGGGCGACTCGCTCGCGGGGCCACTCACCGTGGGTGAGCGTGGCGTGAAACGCGGCACGGACGACCTGCTCAAGCCTCTCGCGACCGAGTTCGAGGTTCACCAGAAAATCGCCGTGTGACCGTCGCGATCGATACTCGGGCTCGCGGGGCGGATGCCTGAGCACCCTGCCCACGAGGCCAAGATCGAAACGATCCAGCAGTGTGCCATGGTAGAGCACCCCATGCCGTCGCACCCGCAATGCGTTGCCCGAAAACTTCCGCTCATGCACGTCGCGATCCACTCGCACGGCCAGATCGCTCGTGCCGCGGCGAGCCACCCGCCAGCCGGTATGCGGGGCCGCGAGAGGCAGGGAATCGTTGATTGCGGACGCCAATGGCTCGAGCATCGATGCATGGATTACCTCGATCGGTGGCACGCCCGTGGGATGGGGCGTGATCACCGACCACATCAGGCAGCCCGGTCCGAGCACCACCGTGGCTCCGCCGCTGGGACGACGCACTACCCGCACCCCAGCCGTCTCGCAGACCTGCAGATCGATCTCCTCGTCAACGCGGCTCGACGAGCCGAGCACGACCACTGGCTCCGTCGCCATCCACGTGCGGACGCAGGTCGCCGTTGCCAGACCCTCATGTGCCAGTTCCAGCAGGGACTCGTCGAGCGCGAGATTTTCTTCTACCGATGGGAGCGACACATCGAGCCAGACCGCAGGCAGTGCCGGGGCAGGGGGGGGAACTGTGGAAAGGTCGGGACGTTGACGCACAGGGGGGGGCACCTAGACTGCTGATGTGGCTAGACTGATCCTGTGGGCACGACAACGAGGGCCGTGCCCTCCGCTGATTCTCCCCGAACGTTGCCCTTCCACCACCCCTCGCGTCGCAGCCAGTGTGCGGCACGTCATCCGGCTGATCCACACCCCATGGCTGACCCCACCCGCCGCACCATCTCCCAAGATGACTCGCTGCCGCCTGTCGAGCCGCCCAACGCCGCGTTCCTCGTCCAGCTGTTTCTTGTCCCGGGCGTGATCGTCGCGATCATCGTCGGCGTCTGGCTGGCCTTCCACTGGCTCGCCCATCTCGGCAGCGACCCGCAGGCCTACGTGAAGACGCTCCGTCGCGACAACGAAGGGCGTTGGCAGGCGGCCCTCAACCTCGCCAACGACCTCCGCGGCCCCGGCGGTGGCGCACTCAAGTCGGACGAGTCGCTCGCCACGGAACTGGGCCGCATCCTCGACGACGAGGCGGCCAGCGGTCGCAGCGGCGAGCAGTCGCAGACCCTCCGGCTCTATCTCTGCCGTGCCCTTGGCGAATTCGCCATCCCCGCCGCGGCCGGTCCGCTGGTGGGACGTGCCAAGAACCTCGCCGATCCGCAGACAGCCCGCGCGGCCGTCGAAGCGCTGGCCGTGCTGGCGACAAACCTCGTGGCGTCGGGTCGTTCGTTCGACGACGCCGCCGGCGTCACCGCGGCGGTAGTCGCCGCCTCGCAGAGCGACGACGCGCAACTGCGGTCGGCCTCTGCCTTCACGCTCGGCGTGCTGGGCGGGCCCGCGGCTGTCGAACGGCTCGAGCAACTGGCCGGCGACGCGGCTGACGATGTGCGGTTCAACGCAGCGCTCGCGCTGGCCCGGCAGGGTCGCGTGGAATCGTACGAAGCGATCGCGGAAATGCTCGCGCTGCCCGACGTCGTCGTGGGCCCCGACGCGGCCGCCGATCCGGCTGCCCAGTCGCGGCGTTACAAGCGGGCGCTCGTCGTCGTCAATGCGTTGCGGGGCGTGGCGTTGCTCGTCGATGCGACCCACGAGCCGCCGCCCCGCCAGTTGCTCGACCGCGTGCAAGAGCTCACACAAGACCCCGTGGGTGACGTGCGATCGAGCGCTACGGCCCTCCTGAAGAAGATCGAGCGGCTCTCCAAGCCGGCAGCCTGAACCGATCACGCGCTGAAGAATTCGTCGAGGGCGTCGCGGAGCATTTCCGTGTCGGTCTCGAGGCCCGTGAGCGTGTGGAAATCGATCGCCGTCCGCTCGCAATGGATTTCGAGGCCGTCGATCACGCAGGCCCCGGCGCCACGGGCTGCGGTCACCACGGGGGCGGGCTGGCTGACGAGCGCGAGGTCGGCCACCACCAGGTCCGGACGCAGGCCGGCCAGCGGCACGGTCGGCTTCGGGCCGCCGGCCGGCACCGCCGTCACGACGATGCCGACGCGATCCGGAATCGCGATCGCCGCTTCCCATGGAATGGACGAGGCAGGGGCGGCGGCCAGCGTGGTGAGCGCGTCGACGAGTGAGGTCGCCCGCTCGGGCGTGCGATCGCAGACGATGATTTCGGCGGCGCGGGCCAGCGACAGTTCGAGCGCGGTGGCTCGTGCCGCCGCCCCGGCCCCGATGATGAGCACGTGGACTCCCACCGGATCGATGTGCGACCGCAGCGCCTCGACCACACCGCGGCCATCGGTCATGTGGCCCGTGATGCCGGTGGGCTGTCGATCGATCAGACCGACCGCGCCGGCGAACGTGGCCGCGGGGCTGGCCGAGGCGACGGTCGGGATCGCCGCGGCCCGCAGTGGGCCGGCAAGCAGGCAGCCGCGAAAACCCATGGACGCCACGCCCTGAATCGCTTCGGCAATACGTTCAGACTGAACGTCGAGCGTGACAAACTGCCAGTCGAGGCCCGCCGCGGCGATCATCCGCTCAAACAGGTATTGGGCAGGATTGCCCGCCGCCGGACAGCCCAGCAGGGCGACGACTTCCTGAAGGGCTGGGCTCGTCATGCTCGTCATGCTCGTCGTGGTGGATCGCCACGTTCAAACCGTGACGTGCGTGACTGCGACAAATCGCGGATCCTGCCGGATGGGATCGAAGTCGGGCTCAGCGCCGGTGAGATCCCGATATCGATCATCAAGCGAGATAGCCTTCGTGAGGTGCTCGATGGCCGCCTGCACACTGCCTGCCAGCGAATGATAGCAGGCGAGATTATAGAGCAGGATCGGCTCCCGCGGAGAGGCTTCGAGCCCCTGCTTCAGCGTGCCAATCGCCTCGTCGAGCCGTCCCAGCCGCTTGAGGCACCAGCCCATCCCCAGCCACGCCTCCAGCCGCTTGGGCTCCTGATCGGCCACCATGTGGAAGGCGGCGAGCGACTCCTGCCAGCGGCCCAGAGCCCGCAGTGCCTCCCCTTCGAGTAGTTTTGCGATCGCCGTCAGCCGAGTTGGATCAGGCAGGACCGCTAACAGGTCGAGGGCGCGGTGCAGGAGCCTTTGGCCGCTCGGTGGAAGCGGCGTGTCCTGCTGCACAAGCAGTTCACCCAATTCGATGTAGCCAGACGCCTCCCTGAGGATGGCTTGGCGACGGTGTCGTGGCATGGCGGTCATGGATACTGAATTCTCCAAGTGCCGACCGAGGTATGGTTGAAGTGTAGTCCGCCCGAACGGCGTGTCTGCGCATCCGTTTCTACGCAGCCAGTGCCTCCGCGGGTCGGCGCCGGCGGCTTTCAGTTTTTTTCGCGTGTTTTTGCAGTTTTGTACGAAAATCCCGGCACGGCGCCACTCTTAGAGGAGGAGCCCCTGCTCTCCGAGGACGGTTCCCGGTGGCAGAGACTCTTCCCCCTATCCGCAACAGCACTCCGGAGCAGCCCCATGCGTCTCACGCTCAGAACACTGCTGGCCTGGCTCGACGGCGTGCTTCCCGACGATGAGCAGCAGGAACTTGGCAGGAAGGTTTCGTCCAGCGTCGTGGCGACCCATCTGGTGGAACGCATCCGCGCGGCTGTGGGGAGGACCGCGATCGGCGCCCCCAAGCCGGATGGTCGCGGCCTCACGGAAGACCCCAACTCGGTCGCCGAATACCTCGACAATACGCTGTCATCGGAGCAGTTGGAGGCCTTCGAGCGGATCTGCATTGAATCGGAATTGCATCTGGCGGAGGTGGCCGCCTGCCACGGAATTCTGGCCCAATTGGCCCGCGATCCCGCGGTGGAGCACGGGCTGCACGGCGACGAGCGGCAGCGGATCCAGCAGCGACTGCGGGGATTACTGGCAGGTCTGCAGGATCGGGCCGCCACGGAACAGGTGGCGATCCAGGCTACGGGCGAAGACCACCGCGAGTCGCGGGAGACGGCGCGTGCCCTCCGCGAAGCGATGGTCGGGGCCGGTGGAAATGGCTTCGTCGGTCCGCACCGACAGCCAGCCGGGCCGGGGGCAGGTCGCTCGTCGCTGGCGGCATGGGCGGCCGCGGCGGTCGCGGTTGCCTTGCTCCTGACGCTGGCAGGGGTGCTGGTCTGGTCGCTCGCTGGGCGAGGTGATCGCCGTTCACAGGATGTGGCGTCGGCGCAACCGCAGGAACTGCCGGTCGAGCCCGCAGAGCCTGCGGCCGTCGCTCCGGTCGCCGATGCGGATGAGAACCCAGCTCCCCAGAACCCAGATCCCCAGAACCCAGATCCCCAGAACCCAGATCCCGAGAACGCCGCCGTCGGAATGCCTGCGGAGACGCAGCCGCTCAAAAACACTGCGCAGCGCAACGAGCCGGGCACGGAGCAGCAGAACGAGACGGCGGCAGGAGAAAAGGCGGCGATGCCCCAGCAGGCGGCGGCCGCACCGGCTGCTGCGATGCCGGCCGCACAGGCTCAGGCGTCGTCTCCGGTGGCCGTTTCCCCGCCTGCTGCCGGGGCAGCAGGCGAGCCCCAGGATCCGGTGGGATTCGTCGGGGGCGAGGGGGTGCTCCTGCGGTTGGCGGAGGCAGCGGCAGGGGGAGCTGCGGAGTGGACTTCCTTTCCCGTCGGCTCGCCGCTGGGAAAGCGAGAAGACCTCCTCGTACCGCCGACATTTCAGCCCGAACTCCACGTTCGGGGCGTGACGATTCGTCTGCTCCCTGAAACCCGCGCCGTCCTCTCGATAGACGCCGATGGCACGCCGCGGATCGAAGTGGTGTTTGGTCGCGCCGTGGCGCGGGCCAGTCGGGCCGACGCGCGGCTGGGCATCACCGCTGCAGGGCTGGTCGGCACGATCGATGCCGGGCTCCTGAACCCGGTGGCCATCGAGGTGGAACTCGACCGGTTCCCTGGTGCTGATCCCGTCAACACGCCGCCACTGGTGCGGTCGCGAATCTACGCCGCCTCGAGCCTCGCGTGGCGGCAGACGGCCGCCGGGGGACAGCCGGTGGAACAGCTGCTAGAGGGGATCGATGCCCAGGGGATGCTCGATGCGGGCATGTCGCTCGAATGGAGCAGCAACGGCCCCGGCCGGGGCGCCGTGGTCCGCAATCGCGTGTTACCAGCCTGGGTCGAGTCGGGTGTCAGGCCTGCCAGGCTCGAGAAGTCGGCCGGTGAATCACTCGCCGCGAAGGTCGCGGCCACGGCCCCGCTTGCGCGGGCGCTGCGGGAACTTGCCGCAGACAAGCGAGCCGAAAACAGAATGCTTGCGGCGTCAACGCTGGCACTGA
>CANHYS010000002.1 GCA_947464585.1 Planctomycetaceae bacterium
ACCCCCGGAGCGCCACGCCATGCGGCTGCTACACACCCGCCCCCGAATCCCCGCCGTGCTCCTGGCCCTGCTCACCGCCCTCCCTACCCGCGGAGCCGACTTCACAGCCGCTAGCCCGGAAGACCGCCCTGCCCCAGCCCGACTGCGGATGGCCCCGGAGACGCTCGACCGGACTGATCCAAAAGCCTGCGTCGCCGCGGCCGCCGAGATGGCCAACGAGGAGAACCTGGACGGCTTCCTCGAGTGCTTCGCCGCCGGTTCGCAGAAGAAGCTCCGCAAGGAGGCAGCGCTGGTCTTCGCACGGCACGAGATCGTCATGGACCTGCTGGATGCCCATGTGATTCGGGAGACACCCACGAAGAGCGAGGTGGCCGTGCGGTACAGGGCCCGGCTTTCCGACAGCCAGTACGACGTGGTCTCGGTCGTGGCCGTGAAACGAGAAGCGGGGTACTGGAAAATCAGCTCCGAAAAGATCCAGGAGTACGAATGCCAGTCACCGGGGTCCTGCCACCCCTCTCGCTACACCTGTCTGGGCGGCACCTGCAGGGTGGCAACGCGGTGATCGAGGCTGGCACCAGACCACTGCAGTCTGCAATCTCGGCAGCCGCCCCGCCACACTGACAGCCGCGAGCACCCAAATAACTGCGCGTATGTCGTGCAGAAAGATTTGATCGTGTTTCGCCCGGCAGTGACCCAAAAACAGATTTTTCAGGGTCTCGTGGCACGGCGGTTGCTCGGGCATCAGGCCACGCCGTCGGAGAGGTATCCGCGGCGACCTATATGCGGGAGTTTTTGTCCATGACGATTCCGGATTCAGATTCAGGCAGACCCGAAGAATCAGCGTTCGAACGCCTACGTGAATTACACGAGCGATACGAACCACTACGGCCGGAACTGCAGCAGCACTTGGAGCAAACCCGGTTCGGCTACTTTCTTATCCGACACCCGTTCTGCAACCAGACAATCATCGATCTTGAGCGGTGCGCCATGGTGCACCACATCATCGATAAGCACACGGCGAAAGCAGACGCCTGCTTTGAGGCACAGGACTGGGAGGGCTACCTGGGCTGCGTCGAGATCTATAGCCAGCCCAAATGGTTGGCCAAGGATGCTCACCTTCTGCCGGACGAGCGCTATTGGGCGCTGTTGGGCCAGGCTTACCGGCACCAGAAGTTCACGTATGGCTACAGGGATCTATTCGAGTCGCTCTTCAGCTCGAATCGTCCCGGCCGCGAGAACCTGATGGAGCCAGACGAGCGGGCTCTTCTGGCAAGGTTTCCTGACAAAGTCACGGTGTTCCGCGGCTTCTGGGATGACGAGCACGACGAGGACTTCAGCGACGGCAACGCCTGGACCCTCGATCGTCGGGCAGCCGTGTGGTTTGCCAACCGGTGCTGGACTAAGGAGCACGGCCATCCCATGGTCGTCGAGGGAGTGGTCAAGAAGGACGACATCCTGGCGTTTTGGCCAAGCGACGACGTGGTCGTGCCCTTCAATGTCGTCCGTCCCGTGAAGTTCAAGCATGCGGGAAGCAAGCGTGCCCGCGTGTCGTGGGACAAGTACATAAGCCCACCGTTCGACGTGGAGGAGATAATGAAGAAGGCGTAGTTCCGCGCCGCTGGTCCGCCGAGGACTATGTAGTCCCGGCCACTGGCGCCGCTCATCTGCCTGAGGCGAGTGCCACCACCGCCCCGCTCGCCACGCCGACGGCTATTGCAAACAGCCAGCGACTCCGCGGATGTTCGAACCCGCCAAGCACCAAGGCAGCCAGAGCCGCGCAGAAACTGACTGTCATGGCCGCAATCGACTCGGCCTGTGCGATGTGGCCCTAGAACGATCGGCCCGCGATTTAGCCGCGGCTCAATCCTCCAGCCGCTTGAGAGCCTGCAACGCCTCAATCGCTTTTTCGGTGCCGCCAAACGCACCCGCCACGCTCTTAGCCGCGAGCAGGTCGTCGATGGAGATCTGGCTTGACCGGCTGCTGCCCACAGCCTTCGTCGCAACCGTCCCCACTGCTGCCTTCCTTGCCTTGCGACGCTTCCGCAGCGGCCGATAACCAGCAGCCTTAAGGGTCATCGAGACCTGTGCCGCAGCGACCGTGACGCCCTCTTCGGCGAGGATCTTCACGATCTCGGTGGGCCGGGGCTTTTCACCCTTCGCCTTGATGATTCCCGCCACCTTCCGGATCAGGTCGGCCTTGCTCGTGATCTTCTCCGCGGACTTCTTGGTGGCCTTCCCGGCAGTCACCTTCTTCTTGGCCACGGGCTTGTTGGCGGTTTTGATCGGGTGGGCGGGCGTGTCGGCGGCCATGGGAATGGGGCTCCGGGGGAGATCAAGTGGGGGTGAGTAACACGTTGAGCGTAGTACCGCGTCGACCCGCTTGAAAGCACCCAAATAGTAGGGGCACTGGCTGGATAGTTATCTATCCAGGTGGATGCTCAGCACCTCGCTCACGCACCTTGCACCACGAGACGCACAAGGACAGGCGACTGTATGAAGTTCTAGCCAAGTAGACAGACCCGCAGAACACACCGTCGTCTTAGCCAAACAGCTCCGGAATCACTTGGCCGTCGCGCACGATCATGACCGGCCGACCGAATCTCAGTCTGGTTCTCCAACGTGATCTGGACGAGGTTTCCGGCGTCCCGCGTCACGAAGCGGCCCGTTACTACCCTGCCTCGCCCTTCGGCTACCGGCGGGCATGGAGGGATGGCCGTCACGAATGCGTCGCCGTCGATCTCCAGCTCCGAGATGACGATGGGCAGCGAGGCACCGGCGACGATCCCGTACCGCTCGCCCCACTCACGGGGCCTGAGGAACTCTGCCCTCACGGGCGTGCCGTCGCGCTTCACGAGGTCGAGCGCGAGTGTCACCCACGTGGCTTGCTCAGGCTCTGGGAATGCCGCGTCGAACTCCTCCGGCCGGGGACTGCCTGCGAGGACCCGGGCTCCCAGCGGGACATCGGTGATGGGGAGAGCGCGGAGGCCGGGATGGGTGGCTACTGTGGGGCTCGTATCGAGGAGCGTTGCCGTCCCGCCATCACCTGTTCCGGCTATCGCGAAATCGGTCCCGGACGTGCTCTCCGCGTGCGGGTCGCCTGCAAGGCCCGTCACCTGTACGAGCGTGTCGCCCGTGAAGCACAGGCCGAGATTAAGCCGCGTGAGGAAATTTGCGCACCGACCGGCGTCATCGACCATGTTCATCGCCCTGGTGGCGCGGCCTGCAAATCCTCCTGCAGCGACTGTGATGCCGAAATCAATCCAGTCAGAGGCGGTCTCGCTGCCGGTCAGTCGGTCAAGGGCCTGCTGTGCCCCACTTCGGTCGTTGCCCCCGTTGATCGCGTTGTTCAGTGCGGTCCAGGCCTTATCGATTCCGTGACCGATGAATCCGAGGCCAACCCCAGAAGTAACCACCGCGAACGGCGTGATGGCGCCGCCCGACAGTGCAGTACCGACAGCCGACGCCCCGAGAAGCGTAACGCCACCGATGATTTCCCCTGCACCGTCGCCAATCTGCAGCGCCGTGGTGCCGAGATCCCACCACGACCATTGCTTGAGGGCGGCGGCTCTGTTGAGCTCGTCGATCCGCGCGTCCCAGCCCTGCTCAACAACCCGAATCGCCTCCCCCTTGGCGCTCTCGGCCGAACGGACCGCATCGGCTGCGCTGGCATCTGCGGCATCGCCGCTTAATTGCGAAAGTGCATCACCTTGTGCACGACTGACTTCATCGCCCTACAACCGGCCGTAAAGGCTCACGGCTACTCTTCTGCTCGACGTTCTCTGGGTGGCAGGGGGGGGCGAGCGATGGTCCGACGAATAAATGCCGCCCGCACCCGCCCTCATCGCGAAGGTGGATCCAACGGGCGATATTCCCGGCCGCCGAGAGCTACTGAACCACCGTCATGCCGCTGACGCGCTGTGGTGACTGTGATCGCGAATTGGCGAGTATGCTCTAACGTGACGTGACGTGCTTATTACGGCACCGCCAGCGCAACTATCTCTGCTCGAGTGAGCCTCTCTTCCGGCTCGCTCGGTATACATCCTGCTAGGCTTGCCTCTTCGCCGACCGCTGCGAATCGTACATCGTAATGAAGCGGAAACACCGACTCGATGTCTTTGCCCAAGAATCGGGCAAGCTGAACGGGGCCTCGTGACGGGTAATCGTAATCGTGGTAACGCGCCAGATGAAACCAACCGTCGTCTTTTTTCACCGACAAGGAAATGAAATGGCGAGTAAGCCGAGCGTTAGTGGTGTCAATGTTCCCTAGCATCGCCCATGCCTTGGTGCCGTCTGCCAGCAGAACCTCAGTGGCTACGAGTCGCCCTGCGAGATTCTTGCAGGGCAGCTTTGTTACCGGAACCAAGGCGATGGCTCTGTCGTCACGATTAGTTGCAAACCGCCAGACGGGATGACGACGCAATTCATCGACGGAGATGTGCTCGATGGCTTTAATGCTCATGGCGAAACTCCCGGGAAGCCGTTTTCAATCAATGCATTCCACAGAGACGTTCCGTGCTTGCCGTCGAAAGCCTTTGTGTACGCTGCAAGATCACCGTAAGCCTGCGTTCGCGCAGCGAAGCCTAGCTCTGAGTAGTACTGGGCACCCCATTGGCGAGGAAGAAGCTTGTCTAGGCCGCTATGATACGCGGAGTGCACATCGCGCGGAAGCGGGACAAGTAATTGTCGCGACGGACCTCCGAGGTATTTGGGCCACGGGTGGTGCAATTGAATAGAAGTTATCGGGCTTGAAGTTGTCGCACACGCATTATGCACGAGCACCCCATCCGCCGTAACGCGGAAGACGTGCTCGCCGTGGACCTCGATGTTGTAGACGTCGAGGCCGGAGTGTAGCCGCTCGACAGTCTCCACGGCGACCGGGCCCGTGAGCGTGTCCACCAGTTCACCCGGCACGAGTTCACCTGCCGGGATCCACTCTTCCCGGACCACGGACCAGACCGGGTGGACGTCCGTGGCCCGAATCTCAGTGCCGTTCTCCAGCGTGATCTGGACGAGGTTTCCGGCGTCCCGCGTCACGAACCGGCCCGTGACCACTCTGCCCGGCCCTTCGGCGACCAGCGGGCAGGCCGTGATCGACATCACGAACGCGTCGCCCTCGATCTCCAGCTCCGAGATGGCGATGGGCAGAACGGCACCGGAGACGATCCCGTTCCGCTCGACCCACTCGCGTGGCCGGAGGAACTCGGCCCTGACGGGCGTGCCGTCGCGTTTCACGAGGTCCAGCGCGAGCGTCACCCACGTGGCCTGATCGGGCTACATGCGAAGGTGCGATAACCCCAAGCCGATCACTCTAAGCAATACGCACGGTAAAACAACCGCAGGTGATGGAACGGCGCGCTAGTCAGCGCGTAGGTGTGCGAGAAATGCAGCGAACGTTGTGCCTAACTGCTTTGCTTGCTCAAGCGACATGCCGACAAATGGCACCTCCACAATTGGCAGCTCTTCTGTTCGTGTGTCGAAACCGTAGCCGGTGTCACCGCCATTCGATCCGAATAAAAGAAGACCGGGGGCAAATTCAGAGACGCGATAACCGTCGTTTAATTCCGCAACTTGCTCAATCGGCCAGAGAACCAAGTAGTGCGTATCGCTGACAAAGCCCTCCAATCCATTTGATAGCTGCAGCAACTCGCGATACTCCACCGGCAGTCTGATGCCAATGGCCTGCTCCAGCGTGGATATAGCACTTTGTGACGCGGGGTCGTTCCGCGTACACTCACGTAATTCCGCACCGACGTCATCTGGCTTCATTCAGTGTCTCCCCTAGTTGGAAACTCGGCGCATGAATTGATTCCACCACGTTGTGAACGTGGCATGCAAGGCACTTGGCAAAGCGACCTTATTTGCTGGATCGGTCGGGCTTCCACCGTATTTTATGGGATGAATTTCATGAATCTGCTTGCCTATATATTTGGCAGGATCGGCACGACGTAGGGCGGCATTTGCTTGATTTGCAGCTTTACGGGCGGCGTCGTATTCCGCCCCTGCCAGAAGCCGGAAGGGACCCGTTGGCGTTGGAAGGCCGCTCGGATAGCCCGACCAGTCCGTTATCGAAAATGAGCCACGCTTGTAATTAGGCAGGCCATTCGGGCACGCATTATGCACAAGCACCCCATCCGCCGTGACGCGGAAGACGTGCTCTCCGTGGACCTCGATGTTGTAGACGTCGTGGCCGGAGTGTAGCCGCTGGACCGCCTCTACGGCGACCGGGCCCGTGAGCGTGTCCACCAGTTCGCCCGGCACGAGCTCACCTGCCGGGATCCACTCTTCCCGCTCCATAGACCAGATCGGGTGGACGTCAGTGGCCCGAATCTCAGTGCCGTTCTCCAACGCGATCTGGACGAGGTTTCCGGCGTCGCGGGTCACGAACCGGCCCGTGACCACTCTGCCCGGCCCCTCGGCAACCGGCGGGCAGGCCGTAATCGACGTCACGAATGCGTCGCCCTCGATCTCCAGCTCCGAGATGGCGATCGGGAGGGCAGAACCGGCGACGATCCCATTACGCTCAACCCACTCGCGGGGCCTCAGGAACTCTGCCCTGACGGGCGTGCCGTCCCGTTTCACGAGGTCGATCGCGAGCGTCACCCACGTGGCTTGCTCGGGCTCTGGGAACGCTGCGTCAAACTCTTCTGGCCGGGGATTGCCTGCGAGGACGCGGGCGCCGAGGGGGACGGCGGTGATGGGGAGAGCTCGGAGGCCGGGATGGGCGGCTACCGTGAGGCTCGTTTCGAGGAGTGTCGCCGTGCACAGCGGGATTCACCCTCATCGACGGCAATCGCGGTGCTTCACGTCACGAATTGCCGCATTAGGACGTGTTCTTCTTTGGCCTTCTTGTCGAAGAGGTTTCCGAAGCGTTTGATAATTGCGATGTCACAATCCCAAGGCACCGTATCGAGCCAGTCGGCCAAGTGATCCCCAAGCTTCTCACAATCCGGACAAGTGCAAAACACCCGAAACTCACCGTTGCTGAACTCGGCGGTTTGTACTGAGCCCAGGTAACGCTCGCGGAGTGAGCGGACTCGGAGGGTGGCGATGAGCGAGGCCTGTATGTGTTCGGCAAGCTTCTTCTCTCGAGGGTTCGGCCGCTGTTTTCCGAGCCGGAACCTGAGGATCAAGGCTTGGCCCGCCAGCTTGATGGTTTTGCTTTTGCGACGGCGGGCGGCCTCATCCAAACGGTAGTTGGCACTCTCGGGCAAAGGCCACACCTTAATGAAGTTGAAGCCGTTGAGTCCCGCTTGCTCCACTCGCTCCTTGAATGAATCGGTTACGAGATAGATGTTGGGATGCTCGCGTACCCGAAAGATAGCCGCGCCCGGCAGCCGTTCTCTCTTGAATGCGAAATACTCGATGTCGAGCGCCGTCGTGCCGGGGCGCGATCGGCAAAGGCGAGACTTCTTGCTGTCCAGGGCATCCAGCTTCGTCATGACAATGTAGAGGCAGTACTCTCCGACGTCGGTTTTCAGGGGCAGCAGTTCCCCGTTCTTGGTCAGCATGTCACCGAGAGCGTCAATGGCACGACGGCTAAACACAGGCTCGGCGATCTCAAGGCATGGATAGTCGTTGAAAGGATTAACCGGGCCTGTCACCGGCATTGGAATCCAGTTCTTTGAGAGGCTCTGCGGCCTCCAGTCGAGCGACTCGCCATCGTCGACGAGCAGGTCGTCATAGGCTCGCTTGTGCCCCAGCACCGACTTGGCGCCACGGCCGATGATGAATCCTCGAAACCGTGGGTCGATAAGATTGGGCTTCAACATATAGACCGCCGCGGGAGGTGCCATCAGTCGTACCCTCCTGTCTTGATGCGGCGCCACAGGAGTTCAATGCCTTCGATCATTGCCTCCCGTGAAGTACGGTTTTTCATAACCGCGATCACGTCATCGACGTATGCTGCGGTGTGGGTTCCAGCATGGCCCGCTTCGGCTGCAAAGATATTCACATGAATGTCGTCGATGAGCCCTGCGTCTGTGACTTTGCTGATAATTGCGTGAAGAGATTCAGGGGCCCATGGCCATCCTTGCTTCGGGATGATATGCGCCGCTTGACGCCCCTGCATGAAGCTCTCGCCCCAATGCTCGATTGCGGCAAGGCGGGCTGGCGCATACGCATTATGCACGAGCACCCCATCCGCCGTGACGCGGAAGACGTGCTCGCCGTGGACCTCGATGTTGTAGACGTCGAGGCCGGAGTGTAGCCGCTCGACAGTCTCCACGGCGACCGGGCCCGCGAGCGTGTCCACCAGTTCGCCGGGCACGAGTTCACCTGCCGGGATCCACTCTTCCCGGTCCACCGACCAGATCGGGTGGACGTCGGTGGCCCGAATCTCCGTGTTGTTGTCCAGCGTGATCCGGACGAGGTTTCCGGCGTCCCGGGTCACGAACCGGCCCGTTACCACCCTGCCCGGTCCTTCGGCAACCGGCGGGCATGGGTTGATGGCCGTCACGAAAGCGTCGCCCTCGATCTCCAGCTCCGAGATGGCGATGGGCAGCGAAGCACCGGCGACGATCCCGTTCCGCTCGACCCACTCGCTGGGCCTGAGGAACTCGGCTCTCACGGGCGTGCCGTCTCGCTTCACGAGGTCCAGTGAGAGCGTTACCCACGTGGTCTGGTCGGGCTCAGGGAAGGCCGCGTCGAACTCCTCCGTCCGGGGATTGCCTGCCAGGACCCGGGCTCCCAGCGGGACGTCGGTGATGGGGAGAGCACGGAGGCCGGGATGGGTGGCCAGGGGGAGGCTTGTGTCGAGGAGCGTTGCCGTCCCGCCATCACCTGCTCCAGCGAGTGTATAGGCCGTTTCGCACGTGCTGATCTCGTATGGGTCGCCTGCCAGGGCCGTCACCTGCACGAGCGTGTCGCCCGTGAAGCACAGGCCGAGATTGAGCCGCGTGAGGAAGTTCGCACACTGGCCCGCGTCGTCGACCATGTTCATCGCCTGGGCGGCGCGGCCTGCCACACCACCCGCGGCGAGCGAGATGCCGAAATCGATCCAGTTCGACGCGGTCTCGCTGCCGGTCAGTCGGTCAAGGGCTTGTTGTGCCCCAGTCCGATCGTTGGTGCCATTGATCGCATTGCTCAGGGCGGTCCAGGCTGTGTCGAATCCGTGGCCGATCATTCCGAGCCCGAACGCGGCCGTGGCCACGGAAAAGGGCGTGATGGTGCCGCTGGACAGGACGGTAGCCACACCGGATGCCGTGGCCAGTGTGACCCCGCCGACCATTTCCACAAAGCCGCCAGCCACCTGCGCCAGCGTGGTGCCGAGGTCCGACCACGACCATTGCTTGAGAGCGGCGGCCTGCTCCAGTTCCTGGATCCTCGCTTCCCAGCTCTGCTGGACACGCTGGATCGCCTCTACCTTGGCATTCTCGGCCGAACGGAGCGTGTCGGCTGCACTCGCATCTGCAGCAGCGCCAGCTTTCTGGGCGGCCAGCGCGGATCGCATCGCTCCGAATGTGACGTCGAGCCCGGCAAGGTTGATTTCACACGAGGTCTGTGCGGCCCAAACGGCTCGGTGATAGTCCGCGGAGGCATCGATCCGTGAGATCGTACGATCGAACTCGATGGCCGCATTGCTCGTGTCGAGTTCAGCCTGGGCTGCCGACACCGTTATGGCATAGGTCTCGACCGCGCTGGCTACGGTCGTGACGGCATCACGGCTCACGGCCGCGAGGGCTGCAGCGGCTGTCTTCCCCGCTTGTCCGAACTGTTCCTGGGCGTCGGCGAATGCCCCGGCAACGGCCTTCGCATAAAACCCGTCAGCAGATTGAGTGACCACCTCGAGCGTTGCATCGGCTCGGGCGGTCGTGACCACCTCATCGTGAGCAAGCGTCATGACCGTGCGGACGTATCCGGTCGCTGCGGTCCCCAGGTCGGCTGCGACGGTCGTCAGTGCCGTGGCATAACCATCAGCAAATGTGTTCGCTGCAGTGACTACGGCGGTCGTGTAGAGCTGATCCAAGACGGCCGTCTGGATGCCCAGCAGCGCGTCGAGGGACAATGTGGTGCCCCAGGCGTCTATTTCGGCAGAAGTCTTCGCAACTGCGGCATCGACGTCTGCGATAACAGATCCCGCCCATGATGCTGCATTGGCAGCCACGACGCCGGAAATGTATTCGGCATACCGCGTACCTTGACTCTGGCTCCAGGCGCTCGCCTGACCTGTCGCGTCTGCCGCGGCGGCGTTGGCAGCTCCCTTTGCTGCCGCAGCGAACTGTGAAAGGTAGTCCCCCACGACCTCTGACACGCCTAGAGAGAACGCCTGGAGTACAGCGGTAACCCGGGCCGCTGATTCGACGCCCAGTTCCGCCATCTTCGTGGCATGGACGCCCTGGGCGGCCGTTTCGGCCTTGCTCGCCGCACCCTCGGCCGCAGCTTCCGCTGCGGCAACATTTGCGTTGGCCTGCGCGATGGCAACTTGCAGATTGCCTTCGGCGGTCGCAAGGCCTTCGGCCGCCGCCACCGATGCTTCCGTGGCACGGTACACATACAGATCGAGCGCCTGTTCGGTCCCAGTGGTGAGCGAAAGATCAGCCTGGGCAAGCGCGACATTGAGCGTGGCGGTGGCATCGGCGACGGCCGTCGTGTGTGCCGCATCGGCTGCAGCGACGGTCTCCGACCATGTCCGCTGGGCGGCGGCCCGCGTGTTTGCGGTCGCCTGCAAGAATTCCGCGAACTCCGTGCGGAGCGTCTTGCGGTTCTCCGCTGCCTGCGTGGAAAACGCAACGTCCTTGTTGAGCTGCTCGATCGCGACCTCATGAAGCCTGTTGACGATAGCGATGGAACAGGCAGTTTGAGCCGAAGTGCGAGCGTCCGCGAATGCCTTGACGGCCGCAGCAGTGCTCGTCGATAGCTGCGAGAGCGCCTGTCCGGTTTTGCGGGCGACCGTTATCCCGGCATCGCCAACTGCGGTCACGAACGTGACGTGACTCTCCTCGGCTCTCTTGGCCGTATCCTCGTGCACGTGCGCCAGCTTTACCATCACGGCGTCCATCCACTCCGCATCACGAGCCATAAAGGCCGCATCCGCCGCGTTGAGGGCTGCTTGGGCCTCGTCGACCGTTAGAATGCCGGGCGGTAGGGGTTGCTTCCCGAAATACGTGAGTTGGCCGTTCTCGTCGTATTCATAAACGTAAAGATTGTCATAGACCATGGCCTGATCGAGCGCCTGTTGAGCAGCCATCCGGCTCACAGCTGCCATGACCAACAGGTCCATTTCTGGCAAAGGCTCCGAATAAGCCGCATTGGTGCGGTTATTGTCGTCGGCGTCCAGACCGGCAATCGCTGCTGAAAACCGCTGCTGAGCCACCCAGTAATCCGCGTTGTACGCGGCGCTGACTTCGTCGAGCGCCTGTTGATACGTCTCCACGCTCGTAGAAAGTGCGGCGCTGCAAACTACTTGGGCCTGCGCTATCGCGGCATCCCTCTCGCCCTGCTTCTCGACGCGAAATGCCGCAATAGATGTGTCTTCGGCGGGACGCTCCGAGGGTAGCAGAGCCTGTGTGAGTTGCTCCTGGCGACGCTGCACCTCCTGGTCGAGGCTCTGGTTCACCGCCGCCAATGCCTGATCGGCCGCTCCGCGGGTCAATCGGAGGTTGTGGTCGGCCGCCGTGGTCGCATTGACCATGGCCTGCCGGGCAGCTTGCACGGCCGCATCGTGCTGCGACACCAGCGGGGCGATCGCGGCATCGAATCCGTCGGCCGCCGATTGAAGTGTCTGCGCATAAGTGGCCTGAATGTCGGCCTTTTGGCTCGCCGCAGCAGCCGTCGCATTCTCAATAGCCGTCGTCTTGGCAGCCTCGGCAGCAGCCAATGCGCTGGCCTTCTGGGCGGCAGCCTGAGCGAGCGAGTTGACGAGATCGAGATCCGCGCTCGCTGCCTTTGCCGACATGATCGCATCGACGTCTGATAACTGCTGGACCAGAATCGCCTGCTGCAGGGCGAGCGAGTCGTTGAATGCAGTTTCCAGGTTCGTGAATGTGGTTGCTGAAGTCGAAGCGGACGCGGTGAATACGAAAGGAGCGGTTACCGAAGCGTCATCTGGTCCAGACTGATAGGTGGCGGTTGCGACTGTAACGGCCTGGGAGCGAGCGGCCTCAAGACTTGCTTTCAGGCTGGCCGCCGTGGCGGTGCTGTCGGTCACGGCGGTGAGCTTCTCAGCCTCGATCACCGACACCATCACGTCATGATTCGCCGTCACCGCGGCCAGAACTGCCTGACGCTGCTGCGATGCCGCATCGACGGCGCTCGCATACGAGCCCGACAGAGCGTCGATCGTCGTGGTGAGCGCGACCGTTGCTGCGTCGGCTGCCGTGACTGATGCAGCCTCTGCAGTCGCAAGACCGGTGGCAACCGCATCGGCAGCCCCCGCCACCGTCGCATCACGGTCGGCCTGGGCCGTGGCTACACGAGCATCTCTGGCTTGTTGCGCCGCTGCAAATGCGGCGTCGTATTGCTGGTTTGCGTCCTGAAGGGCTTGGTCGTAAACGGCCTGCGCAGCCTGAGCGTCGCGGGTTGCCACAGCCTGGGCATCGCTCACGATCACATCGAGTGCGGTGTCGGCCGCGGTGACCTTGCCCGTAGCAGTGACGCTTGCTGCTGTGCCGCTGGCCTGCGCCGCCTCGTCTGCGGCCCGATAGACTGCGTCACGTGCGATGGTAGCGGCAGCGATCGCGTCATCTCGCGTCATCTCCGCCGCGGACACTTCGGCCCGCTGCTGTGCGTCTATTTCCTCAAATGTGCTCAGGCCTCCTGCCGACTCGCCGCCCAGGGCGGTGGCGACGAGGTTGGCCGATGTGCTGCCTGAGGAGGCAGCAGTGGTCAAAGAGTCGACGGTGCCATCGCTGCCGGACGCCTCTGTCGAGGTGCCGTAGCTGACCCCTTCCGTCGAGTCATTGGTCGTCGACAAATCCAGGAAGGAAGTGACCGTGTAGCTGTCCGTCGACGGTGAGTCGGTGGCGACGTAGGACTCTGTCGCTGAGCCACTGTCCGACGTCGACCAGACATACGTATCGGTACCGGTCGACATGGTGGCGTCGAATGAATCCACTGCCATCATCGATCGGCGTTCAAGGGGCTCTGGCGAGAGGGCATGAGCCCACGCATTACCTCGGCGGCGACGGTCCTTGCGGCGCTGCTGGAATACCCCGGACAAGAAAGAGCCTCGCATACGCCGCGACGGAAAGCTGGCCATGGGATCTCCTCACTCTGTGGCGTGTGCATGCACGCCGGGTCACAAAAGTCGTGAATGCGGCCGTCGAATAGTTCCTCTAGCCATTCCACCGGTATGGATGGCCCCCTCAAACGTGCGGCAAGGTAAGCCCCGGGAATCAAGGCGTCAAGAGGCGGCCTAGGGACAGGCGGATGAGATACACACGTCCGCACGATCTCGGAGCGACCGCCACCGCGAGGACCTTGCTTCAATCGCTAAAGAAAGCCGCAAGTCCTGGCATATTTCGGGAGCACAGTGCTTGCCATCGGTCGCCTCAGCCACGGCCGCACATGTTCCGCGAGGGCGAGGTTCACGACGTCGGCCCTTAATGCAGGCAGGCCGTGGACCTCGCCGAACTGGCCTGCCGGAACCGATTGGTTCACTCCTCAAGCAAGGCCCCAGTTCCCGTGTTCGCACATTCTCACTTTCCCAGGAGATTCCATACCCGTGACGACTTCAACCCTGCTCTGCGCACTGCTGGCCTCCGGGTTGGCCGTGCTTCTCGCCCGCGAAAACCGAATTCGCCGTGCCCTCCAAGACCTAGTCACCCGGCTGCTGGACCGGCTCAAGGCCCCGGCTGGTTTTCACCCAGGCGACCGATACGAGACTGATCAACATCCACAAACCTCACGGAATCGTCGATGAACTCACCCATCCCAAGTTTCTTTCTGCCCCTCGCTGTGTCCTTGGGCTACTGGCTGATCGCCAAGGGCCTCGCTGCCGCCGGAGTCACCCTCAAGTGGGCCGCCAAGAAGTCCTGGCCCCTGGCTCTCGTGCTGCTGGCCCTCACGGCGTCTCACGCCCAGGCAGGCTGGTTCACACGCGGGTCGGATCCCAAGACGGAGGCTGCCAACAGGGCCCTCGAACGTGCTGCTCAGATCGCCGCCGAGGCTGCCAGCACCCAAGCCCAGGAGCGAGGGCGGCTGCTGCAGGCCATCGAAGCCCTGTCGAACGAACGCACTCACCTGGCCAAGCACCTCGAGCATCTGGGCACGTTGGCTTCCCGAGACTCCGCCTATGCGGCGGCTCTCCAGGCTGCGGCGCCACTGCTCGTTGCGGTGGCTGTGCTGGCTCTCGGCTGCGCAGCTATCTGGCTGGTCACACGATCAGGCTCCCAAGATGCCGAACTGGCTGCCGTGCTTGTAGACGAAGTCTGCGCCACTGGCATCGGGCTGGTCGGGCCTTGCGGCCAAGGACTCCCGAAAACACACCCTGGGCCTGCCCACCTGACGGGAGCCAACCGGGGAATAGATATCTATTCGGGTTCCAAAGATGTCTCTTCGCTCCCGTCCCCAAGCCCTGCCGAGGAACCCGCCCGCTCATCTTCTTCAAGTAGGTGCCGTGCAGCTTCGAGGCGTGCCGATAGCGCAGGATGACGCCGAGCACGGGATCGTAGGCCGACAGTTCCTTGAGTTGCTCCTCATCGGTCGCGACCTGCCCGGTGTCGGTCCGCAGGATTGGGATGTTTCGGTCGCTTGTGGCCAACCGCTCAATTCGTTTACGAAGCGCCGCTGAGGCGCCCTTGCCCTCCACCGGCAATCCTGCCAGAGCGAGTTCCCGGCGGGCCGCCTCCATCTGACTCTCAAGTGCCGCAACCTTCTCGTCGCGGCGGCTCTGGTCGATGAGTACGCCAGTGCGCGAAATGCGATCCAACGCGATACTGGCCTTCAGCTGGATGTCGTGTGTGAGCGGGCCGTGCTGCTTCCACTGGGCATCGAGCCACGCCGGGGTTGCGTACCCGAAGGCCCAGCTCGCCTCAGCCTTGATGACCGGTACCTCGCTCTTCAGTCTCTCGAACAACAGCCACGTCGCTACCGGGTCCGCGGCTGCGTACCGAAGATAGTCCGTCGGGATCGTCTCAAACGGCCGACCAAGGTATCTGCCGAAGGTCCGCCTCACGGAATCGCCGCTGGCCGTCTTCAGGTCCTTCGGGAGCGCTAGCGATAGGTATTTCTGGCTGCAGTAGTCGAGCGAGCACTGGTTGCGGGCGGAGTGACCGGCCGTAGCGAGCACGAGGAGCCGGGCGAGGATCTGGGTGTCGGCCACCTTTGCAGCCTCGACGCGGGCGTAGATATCGACCGGCCAACGCTGGCGGTCGTACGTCGCCTGTAGCACAGCCAAATCGAATGCCGCGTTGTGGAAGATGAGTGGGTTGGCGGGGTGGGCGGCAAGGAAGGCACGCATATCATCGGCGGTGATGAACCAGCCCTGACGACCGTCAAAGGCCGTGCCGACGACCAGGACAGGAATGCGGGCCGGGCGATCTTCATCGATGACTGTCGTCTCGGTGTCGAACGCGAAACGGCCGGTGATGACACGACCAAGGGCGGGCATCCAGCGGCGGAATGGGTACTCGCCCGCGCCGAGTTCGAGCCGGAAACCTCCGGATGGTAACGTGGTGAAGACTGGTGAAAGTGCCTGCGATGAGTCTTCACCACCGCTTCGATCATGGTTTCCAGGGTTTGTTGCAAGATGGTGAAATGGTGAAGACTCCAGGCGTTCTCCAACCACCACCGTAGAATCGCGCTCTTCAGCATCCCTGGTAGCAGTCATCTTTGAGTCATTCATGTATTCAATGTTCTGAGTCTTCACCACTTCACCATTTGATTGAATAGGGCTTGTTTTCTTGCTCCACACGATGGTGAAGACTGTTCTTTGGGTCTTCACCAGTCTTCACCACTTCACCATCTGGTTCTCTGCGGCGGTCGACGTCTTCCTGGATGGCTACACCCACAGATCTCCCTCGTCGTCGCCCTGCCCCGCAACGTAACCATCGGAGCTCTCGGCGAGCGGCGGTTCTCCGTCGGCCGCTGCGACCGTGCTCATGGCTTCGGGCGTCGCATAACAAGCGGCAACCCCGGCGCCGTCGTCCTCACCACCGCCGCTGCCGTCGCCAATCGACGCAGGCAGCCCGCAGATCGCCAACGCATACGCGGTGCGCCGACTCCGGATAGTACGACTGACGATCATCGCGTGAACGGTCTGGTCATCGATCTCGACCTCCACGGGCAACTTGACGACCCCGCTGAGGTACTGGGTAGCCGCCGCCTTCTGCTTCTGCGGCGTGTCAGCGGATGATGGGATGACGCCGGATGCGATTAGGTAAGGAACCCAGTCCTTCTGCTCCATCGGGTTGGCAGGTGGCCCCCGTCGCTTGAAGGTCTCATCCGCATCGCTCAAGTGGCCATCGCTCCTCCAGACGAATTGCTGATCAGGACTGTCAATGAGCCGTTCCGCGAGAGCGATGAGCTGTTGGTGCTTGGTTGAGTGCTCGCGGACCTCCTCCCGCGAGTTCGTGAGAAAGCCAGGCAGTCCATTGAAGGTGAGCACGCTCCCGACGACGTGCCCAAACCGCCGGAATCGACAATTGGCCGGTGCGCTTGGTCGACCGGCATCCAGCCAGCCGGTGACCATCCCTGCGAGCTCCGCGAGGATTTCAGACCGATGCTCACGGGCATAGCCAAGGAGCTCGGACTCGCTCAGGTGGTACCGATGCGTCTCCGGATCGCCCTCGTATCGCAGACGGATGTGCATGCAGCGTGACAGCATGTCGTCGCTCGGCATGCCCTCGTTGGTGGTAATGGGCCAGAGCAGATCGTTCGGCCGCCTGATCTTCCGCTGCACCTTGAACCCTCGGATAGCCACCTCCTTTGCGGTCATGTTTGCTTCGAGGATCGGGACATCGAGCGTGCCCTTGTGATTGCCGATGAACACGACGGTCCTGCCGTCATTGAGCTCACTGGCGATCTGGTTCTCGACCTCCCGCGCACCGCCGTCGATCGCGGTGGGGGACGCCAGCGCGTTGTCCTTGAGAATGGCGAGAATCTGCGCCGCCACCGTCTTTCCAATGGCAGGCTGGTTTCCCCAGAACATGACCCCAGGATGGCCGTCGTCCACCAGCATCGGCATCAACGGGATCATGAGAGCTGCCCCGACGAAATTGATGAGGTCAATCGGAGAGGCCCAGTGGAACCCCTCAACACACTGCCGCAGTTGCGGGGGTAGCCGGTTGAGAACATCAGGAATCGACTGAGGCGGGCCCTCCCAGGTACCGTGGCGCTCTGGCTCGGATGGCTCGAAGTCCTCCCCGCACACAAGGATCCGCTGCACCGCGTGGTAGCCAATGCCAAGCCACTGGAAGTCGGCGTCGAACACCGGATGGTTAACTATGTAGCGGGCCTCGGGCAACGCGTTGAAAAAACCGTCAAACGACACAGCTTGCTGGAGCACGCCTGGGGGCACGGCAAACTGCAGTTCGATCTCCACAGGCTGGTCGGGCCGCGCGCCCTTGCCTGTCGGGTTGGCTTTCCGCTCGCGGCACATGATCAGATTGCGGACCATGGCCGTCGCCGTCTTCGTGATCTCGCCGTCGATCGCGATCGTCGTTGGGACGCTCGTGCTGCCCGCCTGGCTCGCGTCCGAGAGGAATACGACCACGTTTCCTTGCCGGAACACGCGGTCACTGTCCCGCAGGGCATCCATGATCCGCTGGAGCGTCTCGGTCGCGTCGCCGATGAACTGGCCCGACGCCGTCACCTGCGAGAGCATGAGCGGGCGACTGCGACCGCGGCCGAGCATGCTGATCGCGGCACGCGATCTCCGGAGATCAACATGGATCCAGTTGTGGGAACCGCGGCTGTTGAACTCAGCAAAACTAACCATGACCTGACTCCTTTCGACTGTCCAGGTATTCCGGCGAGAAGAAGCGATAGACGAGGGCGGCCGCGTCGATGCGTCCGCACTCGTAGCACCGACACTGCCAGTCACCAGCGACGCCGAGCGACGCCTTGGCACACAGCGGGCACGGCGACGTCCGTTCGCCACCGAAGAACAAACGCATCCACAGTCGGGCGGGCTGCTCGACGACGCGGTGGCCCAGTTCGAGCACCTCCTCGCGACTCACCGCCTGCCCCTCGCGCAGCAAGCGCACCTCGCGCGGCGGGTCGTATTTGGTGTTCAATGCCCCTATCGGCCTCGTCATCGCGATGATGCCGTTGAGGCTCGGGTCGCACGGTAGCACGTTGCGTACTCCGCGGGCGACTCCATCCCACTCGCGGACGTCCTTCGCGTCGCAGATGATTGGCGAGTCGAGCCAGAGACAGACGTGCAAGCCACCCCCGGTATCCCGCACCTCCGCCTTGGAAAGCACACGGTCGCGGTCGAGCCAGTGCCGGACGTGCTGCGTGTAGAGGGCGGTGGGTGACTCCACGCATTCCTTACCGATCACCGCCGGATCCAGGAGCTTGCAGTCGATGTCCGTAATAAATCCGTGGATCGCGGAGATTTGCTCGACCGAGCGGGCGATGTCGCAAGCAGGACCACGATCCCGGCCGTTATAAGTGGCCTCCCGCTCGTCGCAGTCGTCAGAAGCGGGACTGCGGGAGTCTGCCTCCACGACAGATGTCATGTCAGCCGAGGGCTCTAGTGCCCTGCCATTGTCTCCGCTGATACATCGCCGACCGTCGATGTCGTTCACCTCTTCTCCTTGGGAGTTGGTCACATGTGCTGGGGCCTTTCTCCCTTGATTTGACTTCGTTCGGCGCGGCTGCTTTCCGTGTGGCATTCCTGTTGATCGTGATGGCATCGTGATGCTCCTCGTGTAGTCGTCGGCATCGCCTCCGCAATGCTCGTGATCAAGGCTACGCGTGTCAGTGCGTGCGGGATATGGCCGAGAGGCGTCAAGCCCCAGATCCACTCCGTTGCGGAGCGGAGACGTCTCCGTTCCATAACGGAGTGCTTGTGTAGACCCCAGCGAACCTCATGCACCTCGCGGCGCGTACCATGCCGTGACTGCGACCACTTCGGTCGCACATTCGCGTTCACGCCAACGCCGGAGATTCCGGCAAGGAGGTTTCATGCGTGACGAAATGATGGATTTGCTCAGTCCCAGGGGCCGCTCGGGCTGCTCTACCAAGGCCGTGGAAATGCCCGAGGAAATTCGTTGCCGACATCACGTCGACAGCCAGGAGTGTCTCAACAGGCTCGCTCGCCATGGCGTCATGCACTTCGGTGCTGCCTGCCTCGTTCGGAACACGCGGGCCACCAGTGTGTTCGTGACCGTACCTGTGCTGCGACACGGGGTACTGATGCCCCACCCTCTTCCGAAAGACGTGGAGGAAGTAATGAAAGAGGTTGCCCGCATCCTCGCGGAAACCACGAGTCTCTCCTTCGTGGGCAAAGTCTCAGCCGACGACGGCCTGTTGTTCGAGGCGGAGATGGCCATCACGCTTTCTGAGGGCACGCCGTTGCTGGAAAGCATGGTGCGTGTCACGAGCGGCGAATACGCAGCGGTATCAGCCTGCGAGTACGGGCTGACGTGACCACAAGCAGCCCTCGCCACGGCGTCGCCCCTTGGTCGCCGTGCGAGGGGCAGCCACCCCTTCCACTTATTCAGATCAATACCTCTACATCCCCCAACCGCCGGAGACCAATGACCTATGATTCGAATCAGCAATATGCCCGCTGATGACGTCAGCGTGCCACACAGCAGTCCTCAGGAGACGCCCGTAACCCCACCGCATCGTCCCACTCGCAAGCCACGAGGTATCCCGGCAGTTCCCGCACGGACCAGCGAGCAGTCGGCTTTTCTCAACCCCGCCGAGGTTGCCGCAATGTGGGGCATTTCCCACGACAAGGTGCTTGAGTTCATCAAGACCGGCGAACTCGAGGCCTTCAACGTGGCATCAAAGAAATCACGGCGGCCACAGTTCAAGATCCCGCTCGCCGCCCTGCACGCTTTCCAGGAGCGGCGCTCCGGCCGCGACCCCGCCCGCGCACTTCCCCAGCCCGCTGCTCGCCGCGCTCCGCGGAAGTCCTCGACGCCGACCGTCCGCGAGTACTTCTGACATCCTTCTTCACGGCGCCCCCCCGGCATAAGTGACCGAAGAGCCACGTGTGCACGTGGTCGGTCACCTGCCGCAATGCACTCTCGGCAACGTGCTGCCGATAGACCGCCCCCATATCCGAGGTGGCGGGCACATGCCCCATGATGTGGTCAACAGCCACCTGATTGCCGGTCTCCGCGCCGATGGTCTCGAATGATCGTCGCAGGCCATAGAAGCCAAGCCCCTTAAGAGCGACACCGGCTTTTCTCATCGCCTTCTGGATCGCATCGGCAACCACATCGTGCAGGACGACGTGGGGCTTGCCGTTACGCGAGGAATGATATTCCTCGCGCGTATATGGCTGTCCCATCCGTGTCGCGAACAACAGTCCCTTGGCCGCTGCGGTTCGCGGCCGCCGATGTCGTCCCATGTCCTGAACGGCACCGCGAATCGCGTCCACTGTCTCAGGCCACAAGGGGCATCGCCTCGCTACGCCGGTCTTGACCCGCGCATAATCGAGCCAGCCTCGCTCCAAGTCAACGCAACTCGTCGGGAGGTTTCCGATGTCGGTATTTCCCAGACCACAGTTAATGCCCAGCAGCACCATCGCCCGCAGCACTGGCGGCGCTACATCGAGGACGCGACGAATCTCGGAGGCGTGGAAGTACATCCGGCCCGCCTCCGCCCTCGCGCGGCGCAGCAAACGTTTTTCAGGCCGCTTAAACTCATCGCCAAAACGAACCGGCTTGTCGATGAGCTCTTTGTCGTAGGCGAATTTGAAAATGCTGCAGGCTGTGCCGACACGATTACCCAGCGTCGTAGCGTTCGCACCGCGGGATAAAAACTCCCGGTACCCTGCCAAGTCATCCCGCGTGATGGATGAGACGGAACGCCCCTTGCCAAAAAAGGTGACGAACAGCTCACAGTCTCGGTGGTATTCCACGAACGTTGCCGCTTTGATGTCGCCGTTTTCCCGCTTTCGATCCTTCGCTGAGAGAAATTCGTTGGCGAGTTCGGCGACCGTAGTTTCATCTGTGCGTTCAACCCGCGTTGCCTTCCCTGAATGCAGATCCCGGCAGTGTTCGTGGTATCTCTTCAGTGCGGCATCAGGATCGTCAACCTTCCCAAAATAGAAGATCTTGCCGCGGATCTTCTTGCAGAACTGGCCCGATCTGTGGGGCGTCAGCGGGAAACTCTTGTAGGGCTTCCCGGCAGGCTTGTTGCCCACTGACTTGGCCACCGCACTGGGTCTTCCACGGGGACGGCGCGGAGGTGATACTTGGTCCGGCATGGGTGTGGCTACAGCTGCTGCATCGACCGGGAAAAATACTGCTTTTTCTCGCCCTGCATCCGTGTGTCTGGCGATCATCAGAAGATCCTCAAAAATGCCTCGCGGTTGTAGTTGTGGTTGTAGTCGAAAATCATCCAGTAGACAAGAAGTTCGAAAAAGCCTATAAAACAAGCACACGCGCCCGTAGCTCAGGTGGATAGAGCATGGGATTTCTAATCCCAGGGTCGCTGGTTCGAGTCCAGCCGGGCGTACTTGATTGGGCATCCAGTGGCGGAGCGGGGCCGAAGGGATCGCGACGCCGACAAGCCAGCCCGCTGGTTCGAGTCCAGCCGGGCGTATTTGTTTTCGAGGGGTTCACTGCCACGCCTGCCAGGCGTGAGCCTGGCGGGGTTTCCACCTCGCATCGCCGCGTCGGTCGTGTCGGAATCCAAGCACCCAAATGACAACGGGCCGGGCACCTTGCGATGCCCAGCCCGGTTGTGAATCGTCACTGGATCGACCCGTTCGTTCAGGCAGTCAGAGCAGTGGCCCCGCCACGACGCCGGCGTCGCTGCTCGATCAGGCCGAACGCGCCCGTCAGGAGCGCCGCGACGCTCCCGAAGCTGGCGGGATCGATCTCGGGAACGGAAGAGGGAGCGGAATAGGGAACAGCGAATTGATATCCGTACGCGTTGTCGATGGGGAAGTCCATCGGTTGCACGAGAAACTGAGTGCCTGATGTTGCCTGGTCAAAGAGTTGAAATTGTGATTGAGGATAGGTCTGCCATGTAAGAGAAATGTCTTCGAAGGGGAGGTCTTTAAAAAACAAAAAACTGAAGGTAGTTGGCATGTAAAGGCCCGCGGCGGTCGCGTTGAGTCCGTAGGACTGTGTACTCCCGTTGGCCGAATTTACCGAGAGGGTGGTGTTCTCCTTTGTGGCCGTCCATTGCCAACTCTTGATGTCCGAATCCGTGATGGTTCCGAACACCGTGTTGTCCTGGAGTTCGATGGTTCCGGCTACGGTCCATCCGTTTTGGACGGAGGTGCCGGAGAGAGAGTTCGAGATTGAATAGACCGTCCCCGCGTGGGCGGCCGTGCGCCCAAACGCAGCGAAGGCAGCGAGCACCACGCCGACGGAAATGACGGCGCGGGACAAACGGGCGAACGAAACCGTGGACCGTTTCATGAGCGAGAACCTCTGGGCGTGGGGGAGTGGATGTGCAGATTCAATTCAATGGGACGGTAGCCTCTTCCCAACCCCGTCTGCAAACGGCCAGAGCCCACAAAAGGACGAATCGACACCGGCGCGCACGAATCGACACGAGCGCGCACGAATCAGCGCGCTGGCGCGCACGAATTGACACGGGGCGGGCCAGAACCACACGCGGATGGTTCGCGGCCGGGGTGTTATGGAAAGCCTCAGGCGATCACGTCGGGGATGACGTGGCCGCCGACGTCCGTCAGCCGGAAATTCCGGCCGTTGTGGCGGTAGGTGAGCTTTTCGTGGTCGATGCCCAGCAGATGCAGCAGCGTCGCGTGCAGGTCGTTGACATGCACCTTGTTCTCCACCGCCTTGTAGCCGAAGGGATCGGTCGAGCCGTAATGAAATCCACCCTTCACACCACCGCCGGCCATCCAGAGCGTGAAGCCGCCGGGGTTGTGGTCGCGGCCCTTGCCCCCCTGCGAGTCGCTCGTGCGGCCGAACTCTCCGCCCCAGATCACGAGCGTGTCCTCAAGCAAGCCGCGTGCTTTCAGATCCGCGAGCAACGCGGCGGCAGGCCGGTCGGTGGCCAGACCGCATTCGCGGTGGTTGGTCTCGATGTTGTTGTGGCCGTCCCACGGCACGTCGTCCACGCTGCCATCCCCGCCCGCGCCGCGGCCCGCGAAAATCTGCACGAACCGCACGCCTCGTTCGAGCAGCCGGCGGGCCGTGAGGCACTGCTTCGCGAAGACTTTGCACTTGGGATCCTCGGTGCCGTAGAGGTCGTGCGTGGCCTTCGACTCCTGAGAGAGATCGATCGCCTCCGGCGCGGCCGTCTGCATCCGGTAGGCCAGCTCGAAACTCTTGATCCGCGCCGCCAGATCGGCCTGCGTGGGACGGCCGGCCGCATGCGCGGCGTTGACCGAGGCGAGCAGGTCGAGTTCGGCCCGCTGCGATTCAAGGCTATGCCCCTGCCGCAGCGAGAGGTTGTCGATCGCCACCGGCCGCCGGGCATCGATCGCCAGTGCCTGATGATTCTTTGGCAGGAAGCCGGCCGACCAGATCTGGTCGTCGCCGCGAGGCTTCCGCTCGTGCATGACGACGAAGCTGGGGAGATTCTCGTTCATCGAGCCGAGCCCGTAGTCGAGCCAGGCCCCCATGCTCGGCATGCCGGGCCGACTGAACCCGCCCATCAGCTCCATCGCCGCCGGGGCGTGGTTGTTGGCCCGCAGGTGCATCGAGTGGATGAAGCACATGTCGTCCACGTGCTGCGAGAGGTGGGGAAAAAGATCGCTCACCCACGTGCCCGACTGGCCATGCTGCCCCCACTTGAACGGGCTCGCGAGGCACTTGCCGCTGGTCTGGAAAAAGCCGACCTGACTGTCAGCGCCAGGCAGCGGCTCACCGTTGCGGGCTTGCAGCTCCGGCTTGTAGTCCCACGTATCGACCTGCGACGGGGCGCCCGTCATGAACAGCCAGATCACACGCTTTGCCTTGGGAGGATGGTGCGGCAGCGCCAGGAGCGAGGCCCCTGCGGTCGCACCACCAGACGTATTGCCGATGGCATCCTGGCCGAGCAGCGATGCCAGCGCCAGCGACCCGAAGCCGAGCCCAGCCTCGCGCAGAAACCG
>CANHYS010000003.1 GCA_947464585.1 Planctomycetaceae bacterium
CGAATTTTTTTCGGGGATCGTATTTCCTCGACACAGGGTGAACTTGATGTCGATCGCAACGCATCGTGCGGCGGCAACGTCACGAACGAACCTGTCGAGCACATCGTTTGGCCGCCCGATTTTGCCCCCAAGGGCAAATACCGCGTGGAAGTCGATTACTTCCAACGGTGCACTCCGGGCGATCCGACTGACTTTCGCGTCGAGGTTGGCGCCCCGGGGCATCACAAGACGATCGAGGGGAAGATTTCGAATGGGGAACGCTTCAAGCTGGTGCACGAGTTCGAATTCGGAGGGAAACAGCAGGTTTCGCTCATTTCGATGATGACATCCGGCCTGCTGACACGAGTCGTCGGTTGGACGCTTTTCGGGCTTCTCGTTGGGGCAGGCCAGGGACTGATCCGTCGGTCAGGAGAGGCAATCCGTAACCTGTCGCTGGGCGGTGCCATCGGCGGAGCGGCCGGTGGCCTGGCATTCCTGCTTGTGTCGGCGTTGCTCATGCCGTTCGGATTTGGAGATGCCGCCAGCCGTCTGCTCGGCATGGTCATTCTCGGTGCTGCGATTGGGCTGTGCATGGTGATCGCTGAACAGGCATTGTCTGCTGCGATCATCATCATGTCAGGTCGCTACGAGGGACGACGCATTTCACTCGATCGGCCGCAACTTCGGCTAGGCCGCAACGAACTGTTGGAACTCTATCTCGGTGCCGATCCCGCGATTGCGCAGCACCACTGCACGTTCGTTCGACAGAACGGGCAGTTCCTGGTGTGTGCAGAACAGGGTGACGTGACGGTCAACGGCAGCCCAGTGTCGACGCACCCACTCACAGCCGGCGACCGCCTGCGAGTGGGCAACACCTCTATCGCATTCCAGGCTCTGTCACACAGTGACGGAGGCGGCGTAGGCCATGCCACTCCCGTGGGCGGCGGAGGCGATGCTTTGCCGCCTCCGAAAGCTATGACCAAGCCAGCCCCGCCACCACCGCCGCCGGTGGTTCAAGCAACTGCTCGTCCTACAACCATACCCTTCACGCCACCCGTGGCCGTCACACCCCAAAGGACTACCGGTGGCGGGCGGCCCCCGCCTCCACCGCCTCCACCACCGCCGCCAAAGAAGAGCTAGACCGTCGCGTGTCTTAAACACGTCATGACCTTGGTCGCCTCCTTCTTGTCCCCGTTCCGAGCCAGTAATGTCGCAGAACCAATCGACAAACGTATCTTTCGCATGCTCTGGATGCGGAAAAAAGTTTTCCGCGCCGTCGTCATTTGCCGGCAAGTCTATTCAGTGTGGGTGTGGAGCCGGTGTTTCCATTCCCGCAGCCTCACGACCACAAAGTTCACCACAGAGCAACGCCCCGGCAGCACCACGACAGCCCGCCCATGTCCCGCCCACCATCGCGGCAAGAACGCCTGCCACATCAACCAATTTGCCCCAGCGAGTCACGCCTGGAGTGAACGTTTGCCCTACCACTCAAGGGGGCCCCACGGCCCCCCGCCCGGCTCTTCCGCAGGCTCTTCCCCCAAAGGTCGGGCCTGCCACGAGCAACGCAACTGCGGTGGCGATTCTGGCGGTTGTCGCGATGGCAGGCGTCGTACTCATTGGTGGCACCACAGTCTCCCGGTTCGTGCAGCGAGCTACCCGTACGGCGGCCCGCGTAGTACCCGGAGCAGAGGCTTTGTTCCCCATTCGACTCATCAGCCAAGCCGAGGTTGATGCCGTTATTAGCGAGACGTCCACCAACGACATCTCCAGTGCAAACGTCTACCAACAAATGGCGACCTATGCGAACGGTGCAATGAAAATGTCTTCGCTGGTCGCGCTATCATTTGGCGCAGCGTCGTCGGCCGTGAACGAAAATCGCCAATCTGCCGAAACAGCGGAGATCGGCACGACCACCGTCCATCAGCAGACCGCGGTTTATCTGGAGGGCATGCTGGCTCAGCTCGCCCTTGCGGCAAGGTCGGCCGGTTGTACCGTAGCCGATGTGGAGTCGGTTCTCTCGCGGGTACGGACTGGCGACATCAGCAGCGACACGGTACATCAGCAGTTGGCAACGTACTGCTCCGGCTCTGTGCGGCTCATGGAATTGATTGCAATCAAGCAAGGGGCTCCTGCAGCCCGGGTGCAAGCGCTCATGGGCACTATCGGGGCCGGCGACACCTCTGCCGACACGGTTCACCAGCAGAACGCAAACTATCTGGCTGGCCTCGCCCACATGACCGCCCTTGCAGCAAATGCCAGAGGCGCATCAGACACAAGGGTCGACGCTGTGCTTCAGGCGATGCGTAGCGCCGACATCGGAACGACGACGGTTTTTCAACAGGAGGTCACCTCGCTGGGTGGAGTGATCAAGTGCCTGGGGATACTAGCTGTCGGAAATTAACCGTGGTACCGGGCGGTTGCTTCATGGAGGAGTTAGTCGGTTGCTCGTTGTATTACAAATCCAGACTCGGGATGGAATCGCCGCACGAGGCAGCGTGGTCTTCAGCGCCGACATGTTCGGGTTGCTGCGTGAGCTCGTTATGGGAGGCACTGAAAGGCCTAGGTACAGCTGACTTGTCGGAACTTGTTGCATCCCTACCCACGTGGGTATACTCCCCCCGGTTTGTGTTTTCTTTTCTGCAAGATAAGGCGCCGTCATTCGGCGAAGAGTGTGATCATGGCTGATCAATGGTTTTACAACCGGAACGGCCAAAAATCGGGGCCCGTGACGCTGGGTGATCTCAGACGATTGGCAGCGAACGGCGGGCTTTTCCCGGAGGATCAAATCTGGAAAGAGGGGATGATCAGCTGGTCGCCGGCCAGTTCGGTGAAGGCTTTGTTTGGGTCGACGCCAGCCAACATCCCGACTGCTAGTGTTGCCGCCAGCACCGCCGCGACCCCCGCTCGGCCCGCGTCCCCTGCCCCAAGGGCAACTGTTGCCGTCGGTGGCCCGCGAGAACCTGCCATGCGTGGCACTCCGGTGCCTCCCAGCGCGGGGCCTGCTCCAGGCCTTCAGCCTGTTGTGGGCTCGGCACCGGCTGGAGACGCCGTAACGACAACCGCCGGTGGCGGGAAGGGACTGCACCCGGCTGCGGTTGGCCTTGCCCTGTTCCTATTCTTTCCACTTGGATTCATCCTGCTGGCGATGCATCCCACACTGAGGAGCAAGACGGCGTGGTGGGTCGCGGGTGTGGCGTGGGCGTTGCTGATCATGCTGTCGCCGAAATCCACGCGGGAGGAGAAGATCACAGACGACGTTGCGCAAGCAGAACGTTCGCCGAAGCCCGCAGAGAAACCGGAGCCCTCATCCGCAGGAAGTGGCTCCCGCATCCCGCCCCCAAAACCTAAGGGGACGCATGCCGTTGGAGATACGTTCACTCTCGGCGATTTCAAATACACCATCAACGGCGTGAGTGCGAGGAAGGCGATCGGTACGACAGCCTTCGGCCGGTTTATGGGAGAGACAGCATCGCCAGGTGCGACCTTCGTGATCGTTTCCTACACCATGGAAAATGTCGGTTCGGAGAGCCAGACCGTGCTTTCTGATGATTTCCAGATCCAGGATGGCGCAAATCGCACATTCAAGCCATCGTCGAAGGCGAGTATCGCGCTGCTGACAGAATCGGACGACAAGGATTTTCTTCTCAGCGAACTGCAGCCCGGATTGCCACGAACAATGCAGCAAGCTTTCGAACTACCGGAAAAAGCCCTCGAAGCCCCGGTCACCATCGTTATCCCTGAGAAGGGACTCTTTTCCTCCGGTAAAGCGAAGGTGCAGGTTTCCGTGCGTTGACATCCGCCGGCGACTGCTAGCGCCCCCGCCAAACGGGCTTCAAAGCATCGCCGTAACGCGGAAGCACCATAAAGCGAGGGTAATTGCGAGGGACGCGATCCACGCCAACGGCCACAATCGCTCCCCCGGCAAGCTTCGCCCAGCCATTGATTCGCAGGCGAGAAAGGTCGCATGAACGATGGCCACCGCAAGCAGGACGCATGCGCCAGCGTTCGTCTGCCAGGCAAAGCCGACGTCACCTACCGCGAGTGCCGCGCACGCCCGAGTGCCGCCGCACAGCGGACACGGGATCCCTGTCAACGCCAAGAAACCGCACAGCGGTAACGGGCCCCGCGCCACGAGCACGGACGCAATCCCCGCGGCTAGCACACATATGGGGAGCAGCAGGATCCGCCACTGCCGCTCCCGTCTGCCGAGCAGCCGGCACTCACTGAATCGTGCCGCCATTGGTGAGTTGCTTCGCCATGTGGTAGTTGCCGATGAACATGATTGGCAGCGTGAAAAAGACGCCGACACAGCACAGCATGAACCCCACCATTCCCACCACATTCAGCACGAGGCCGCACACCACCGACTCAATCAGATTGTTTGAGATGGCTTTCCATGCCCTTTTGACCGCATTCACTCCATCCTTCTCTCCGGTTGCCACGAGATACAGCGATGTGGGGATGATTGGCGCCACCAAAAGGCCGGGAATGATACAGAGCAAGGTAGCGGCAAACACGATCACGGAACTGAGAATACCCGCCACGAGTCCCGGCACTAGGTCATCAAAGCCCTTGAAGAGGTCGCCGATCTGAGCTTTTCCACCCTCGTCGTCGGTTTTAATCATCCGAATGTAGCCTACCCATAGAGGGCCAAGAAGGAAGCTGAATGTCATTCCGTTGACAACCGCCAGCAGAAGAAATCCGACGACGTAGGTAATGGGATTCTTCTTAAGCCCGTCAATACCCGCCGTAACACACTCACCGATTTTCGGAGCGGCCATTCTCTGTTTCCTTCTTCTATTGCCCTCGGATATCGCTCGAAGGCCAACCTGCGAAAAACGCCGAAGAGACTCTTCTGCGAGGGATTAACCCCCTCTTACTGAGGCTCATAGTATCGGCAGTCGCAACGGATTGCAACAACCACCACCATGACACTTCGCGGCCTGGCGGTCATCATCGATTGAGAGCACAACACTCCTAAAAGTCGACGAATTCGACAACAAACCGAATGCTGCGCGGCTCGTTGTCGTGCGTGGTGGCGTTCGAAATTGTCACCAGATACTGCTTGCCGACGGCAGTAGATAATTCAGAGGGCCTAAAAATGATGCAGTTGTCGATGCCGCACCCCTTGGTGTCGACGTCGCAATATGCCAGGGGCAAGGACTCCCCAACCCGGCCATCAGCTTGGCGAGGGCGAACAGTCACCGAGATATTCTCCGGCTTCGGCTTCTGAAAGAACCTGGGGTTGAGCGTCACACTCCACGCATAGTGAGGCCTGAACAGATCGATTGGCACGTGGCCCGGCGGCGGAAAGCAGATGGCTCTCTGCCGGCATTCAGCGGTGCCCGAATGATCGTGCGCCCACATCGCACACCATTTGTCTGTGCGACCAAAGCCGACGCGCTGAAGCGGCGGATTGAGGCACCAGCGACGATGGCCGAGCACGGCAATGTTGGCGGAATCGCTGTCATCCATCCAGCAGTCCACTGCCTTCGAAAGATTATTCATGCCGGACGCAAGATTTCCCGAGCCCGCGCCACGGCGGGCCCGCTCGTATTCGCTGGCTGACATGCCCGGGTTCTCCGGCTCGTGCGTCAACTTTCCGAGACGCCTGCACGCCTCCGCGGCGGCGGCCGCATCGGCATTGAAGCCGTCGTCGAGAGTGATATCCTCTTCGGGAACACCGCATAGAAAGCGATACTCACGCAGTCGAAGCATCGCCCTCATGTTCTCGCTGGCAGGCGAATCCGCTGGGATCGACGCCAACTCCCGCGCAAATGAGCTTAAGCCAGATCGCAACTCCTCAAGCGTGCGAATCGGAGGAAGTTCGATCACCGAGCCATCTGACTCGGAAGCTCCCCGAGTTGTTTCAGTGGCTACAGATGGCTTCTCTTGAGACCCTGCCGGAGGACCGCCGGTATCTGCCGTTTTATCGCCAGAACTTATTTTCTCCGTTGTGGCCTCAGCATGTGGCGACCTGCCTGTCGCATCACGCCCGCGCCACATCGCTCTGCTCAGCGCCACACCGACAACAGAGGCCATCACCAGTCCACAGATACCGATCACAGCAACGGCACCGAGAGGGACGGCACGACGTGTGGCTTGCGGCCTGGCTTGAACGGCGGCAGCAGGCGACGGGGCTCGGGTTCCAGCGGAAGTGCGTGGCTGTTGGCCGGTTCTCGATGGCCCAGCCGCAGGCACCAACTGTCGGGCAGAACACTTTGGACAGATGAGTTGCTTGCCAGCGAGCCGCTCCGGCACACAGATATCCTGGCTGCATCCGCGACACTTCCAGCTGATCGTCGAAGACGGGGATGTGGTCATGGCTGTAGCACCTTTGAGCAGCACTCCGTGTTCCGCCAACGCCGGCAAAGCGTCATTCGCTCTCGTCTCCACCCAACTCCTCAAAAAGCTCTTTTGCCTCGGCCGCAGATGGCGTATCGGCGAAATCGCGCATCAAATCACGGCATCGTCGCACCACAGCTTCAGGATTGATCTCGATCAGCTCCCGTGCAAGCCTGAGCTTCTCGGCGGCGAGCTTGGTTCGCTTCGCGAGTAGTTCGCGAGCAGCTTTCTCACGCTCCTCGACCCGCCATGCCGCCCAACGGTCGGCTGCCTCCACAACCTGCTCCGCACTTGCACTCGGAGCGGGACCGAAATCCTGGCCGATGCAGCATTGGACGATTGCCACGTGCAACTCCTGCCACACCGGCGAGGGCGCGACTCGCATCGCGGCGATCAACTCGTCGGGAGCATCCAAACCAGAAGTCCGTGCCAGCGATGCCGCCACCCAGCGGGCATCGGCATCGTCGCCACTCAAATGGACGAGCAGCTTGTCGCGGGTCGATTTCCGCAGCGACCACCAGAGCTTCCACCGCTCGATGGCATCCGGAACGTCTCCGGCATCAGCAGGGCCAAAGTCTGTGCCTTGCGCAAGATTCCGCAGCTCGTCATGCACCTCGCTTCGCACAGAGGCGTCGGAATCGGCCAGCATCGAGATCATCTCAACTACAAATGGCAACTCACGGATGAGAGCCACGGATACCGCTTCACGGCGGACGCTCGGATCGGCATCAGCGAGGGCAGCTCGAACAACCCGCGGGTCTGCAAAAAAAAGCCCCGGATTGATACCTGTCATCGCGGCGGACCGAAATGTACCCGACGTGCGACTGGCGATTTCCTGCAGGATCGGAATCGGGCCACCCGTTTCGAACCCAATGGTGTGAACGACGATCCGTGCCGCGGAGAGGTTGTTGTACGTGCCCGGACTCAACGGATTGAAGCCGCCATCCGTCAGCAGATAGATCACCTCCGGCTGTAGCCCAACCATAAACTGCAGCGCCGGCTCGGGATTCGTCCCTCCACCAGACTTCGCACTGTTGAGAAACCTCAAGATATTCTTTTTATTCTCTCGATTGGCTGGCAACAGCTTGGGCTGATGGGCGTTTCCGGTCATCGGAAAGAAACCGTCGTTAAAAAATACGACGAAGAACTGCTGTTCAGGCTTGAGGGCGGTGATCGACTTCGCTAGCTCAGCGCATACCGCCTGAAACTTCGCACCATCCATGCTGCTCGAACAGTCCACAACGAAGCCCACGGACACTGCCTTGGTTTCGGTATCAAAGAACTCGATTTTTGCGGGCTTCGGCTTGCCAACCACGGGTTCAGCGATCGGCTCAGGCACAACGGGAGGCGGCGCAGGCTGTTTTGTTAGCTCTGGCTGCATCGGAGGTTTCTGCGGGAGTAGCTCGGGCTTAAACGCCTCGAACCCCGCAATGATTCCAGTTGGCTTTCGTCGAACGGAGTCGTCGGCTACGCCATCAGCTTTAGACGTACCACTTCCACCGTCAGCATCCGCCACTTCAGCGTCATCGAGCGATTCGTCTCCAGCCGGGGCATCGACCGAAGCGCCGTCGGCCTCACGGGTCGGGGCGGAAGGCCGCTCGGCCGACGCCGCTGCGTCTGACGCGTCTTCAGATACCGCCTCCTGCGACTCCTTGCCCCTCGACTGATGCTGTCCATTCCCGATTAGCCGCTGCCATGAGGAGCCTTCAAGCCCATACACGCCGGCAAGGCAGGCAACCAGTGCGACAGCCACGGAACTATCCGCAATCGCCCTTGCCAGAAATGACGACTGCTCACCGCCGTTGGTAGGGTCTGATGCCATCGATACCCTCGAGAGAACGCCATGCCAGCATGGCAGATCACAGCCAGTCGCACCGCCTCCGCTGCTCAGGGAGTCTACCCCCTCTTAACATCGTAGCTCAAGTCCCCGGACAAATGCCGCCGTCTCCCCGACATCTGGTTATTACAGCGATACAACTTACCCGTCGCACGCAACCATGCGCAAATGCTACGAGGCACTTCGACATCGCCGAGCGAACGCCTGTCACTTCCCGAGATTCATGATGTCCTTGTCAACCGCTAGCACCAACGGATAGCACTGCCGGATGAACTCCCCGAAGGTAATCTCTCTGTTGTTCGATTCTGGCTTCTCACGATCCTCTGGCTTGACTGCCGGATTCGGCCTCCCGTCAGGATGCCGTGGAAACTTTTCGAACAGCTTCATCACGATCGCATCAGCGAGCAGATTATCGGGCACGGCACCGAACCGAAAACGATAGTCGGTAAAAAAGTACCGCGAGTGGCGATCACTCAGAGCCGTGCTGTCTCGCTGCATAGCATCTCTGATGAATGGCAGGAGCGTGTTTACAATTCCCCGCTCGCGTGCCGCATGTCCTCCATTATGGCCCTTCGCGTACCAGGTGCGCTCCCAGATCAGGGCTTGGCCTGTCAGGCCGTCGAGAAAATCAGTGGTGACCGTCGTTACCCCTGGCGGCGTCTGCGTGACGGAAGCAAGCGCCAGCAGCATCATCAGGGCATTGCGGCGTGCGACGAGCGATGGGAGGTCATCCCCCTTGTCACTCGCTGCCAGAAAAGCCCTTGCGGCGGCAGCGAAAGCCGACTTCGCCTCCGCAAAGTTCCCGTTGTCGAGCCAGTACCAACCGAGGATAAAGTTGAAATTCCCGGCACTCGGATCCTGTGCGGCCTGCTCTGCCGGCAACGCCGCCCACGCGGAAAGCTGACGCGATAAGTCATCGGGGAGAATGTCTTCGAAATCAACAAAAAAACCATCCTCGGATGAGTACGCGGCCGGACAAATTCGAACAGGGGCAAGCGTGTAATCACTTCGACTGCCGCGATACAAGTAGTTCTTGGCCTTTTTTCGGAACAGAATTTTCTCTTCCGCCCAGACGGGAGCGGAGCGGCTCATGCTTTGGAGAGCCGCGATCTTGTTGTCCAGACGTTGGGTATCGACTTGCTTCGCCCGGCCGTCTTCGCCAAGCACCGATATCAAATCCGCCACCGCCGTCGCCGCCCTGGGGTCGTCCTTGCCCGCCCGCACGGCTTCCGTCACGTATTCGCGATCTTCAAGCACACTGCCCGCTGCAGCCTTGATAGCGTCGAGATAACCAGCGATCTCTCGCTCGGACGCCTCGAGTCCGGCGCTAGGGTCGAAGCCAAGGCTCCGGGCGTAGTCGACCGACAGTTCAATCAGCGGGAGCGTGTAGAGCCGATACTGGTCCACAATGCGCCGCCAGAGAAAGTCTGCCGACTTCTCGAGTCCCGCAGCACGCAGCACGGCGGCCTGCTCAATTTCCAGCAGAATCGGCAGCCTCTGTGATCGCAACCGATGGTTGAGGAGGCGTGCAAAGCTATCGATACGTTCCTTGGTTGGCGCCTTCAGGAACAGGTCTTCCATCTGCCGAAGTGCGCCGCGGTCATATCCCTCGCGTACGAGTTCACGAGCCTGATCATCCAGCGTGTCGTTTTCGAGCAACTCCGCCATGTCAACCAGGTCGTTGTAAAAAACAAGCGACTGATGAAAGTATTTCTTCACGGCGAGATCGCGCGCCGCCTGCAACTGCATGGCGATGAAGTACCGTAAGCTCTCGCTACGATTTCTTTTGCTGGACGCTGCAGCGTTCTCGCTGGCAGCAGGCAGAAGAGCGCGGGCGTACTCAATGAATAATCGGTTGAGCTGCCCCTGCACCTCCTTGTCCTCGTCTGCCATCCATTCAGGAAACGGCGCTGTCGGAAAGCTGACGGTTACCTTGTCGACGTCCGTCTTCGCAAGAAAACGCAGGACGATGCCGAGCGAGGGCAGACATGGATGGCGGGCAATCATGTTCGGCAGAAACTCAGTCGCGATGTTACGCGTCAGCTCATCGTAATCGTGAGTGGTGTAGAGCTGTGTGGTGTCGACAGCTTTTTTGCCGTCTTGCAGACGAAAATCGAATGGCAGATTTCGCTCGACGGCGCTCTTCTCCTCCGCGCTCGGTGCAAGTGACATTGTGAGCACAGGATGCGTAACGAGGTTGCGTCGTGCGTCAGTAAGATATCGGAAGCCAAAAAGGGAATACCTTGCACGCAGGTCGTCCCCCGGCATAGAGGAAGATTCCTTCCAGCCTTTTTCACGTAGTAATTCCGTCGCCACCTCCACAACACCTCGCTTCTGAGATGCGGCACGCGCCTTCAGAATCGCGCCAAACTTCGCTGGTATGTAGTCTGGATCGGTGAAGGATCTCCGGATCTCGTCGAGTGATTGGCTTTCCGTATATTTCGCGTCGCCCAGCAGATCGGTGAGCACTCTTCCTGCCGGGGTCGCCTGAATCAGCATTCCCGGTATGGCATCTATAAACAGCGGGATATGGCCCGTCACCCCTGGGAAGCGCACCTGGAACTCGAGTTGCTGCGGATCTGAATCCACGAACACAAGGCTGTTACCGTCCGACAGTCTTAGGAACGGCTCGCCCTGTCCGTTTCGAAAAAACGCAGGCTGTGGACGCAGCTTGTCGTCGTCGGACATGACGAGCAAGGGGTTAAAGTAGCTGCTGTTCACACTCGGATTGTCGACCTTTTCCCCACTGGGCGCAGTCAATGCTAAAAGCGCATGCTTCGTACGGTCACCACGCCGCTCAAAACTGTTTACGGCATCATAGACGGCTGGATGTGTAGGCACGCCCAGTTTGCTGACAAGGAACTTCGGATCATTGTTGGCCAGACTGAGCTTGCCAATCGCAAGCGTTTCGGCACGCTTGATAGCGATATTTTTGATGTCATCGTCCGCGAGCTCCTGGGCGGCCTCGATGGGTAGGTCAAACAGCGAGAACTGGCTGCGGCCCAACTCCCATGTCAGGGACGGCTTCAATTGCCTGAAAAACCGAACGTACTTGGCCACTTGCTCATTCTTCTCTTCCTCCTCGGTAGGGGTGCGCCAAAGCAACTGGAGATGCTTCTTGCTCCACTCCCCTCTCGGAGTCAGATACACCATGGCCGGTCGCAGTCTGCCGGCGCTATCAGTTATCTCCATCAGGATGAACCGTCCGTACATAATCTGAAAGGGCGCAAACTTTCCGTCGATACCCTTGAACACATGGCCAGAGCGAATAGAGCCGTCGGCGTCCTTGAGATCGGGAGTCAGAAAATCGCGGTACTGCAGGTCGCGCAAGATCGCCAGCGAGTTGTGGGCTTTCTCCAGCTCGACAGAGGCATGCCAGGGGAGGACCGCCCCCGACCGCCAGGCGATGTTCAGCATGTCGTTGTTCCGGCGTTTTAGCGTGGGGCGGACTTCCGCACGCAGAAATGCCTCCTCCGGGGCGGGAGCGGTTATAAATGCCAACATAGCGACCGCCTCGGTCGAACAAGGATCGCGGGCGATCGCCAGTTCAAGCGCCGTCCGCAGTTCGGCTACGGAAGCAACTTGATCGGGACTGCCGTCTGTCAACGCTTCACGATAAATTGCGAGCCCCTGCTGCGCCACCTCGAACATGCGCATGGCGATGTCGCCAAACACCGGGCCTGTCGGCTGGCTGGCAAAAGGTGCCCAAGCCTTGCGCAGTTCGTCGCATGCCTCCCGATATCGGAGCTTGTCGACCATGTTCGCGGCGTTATTGATAGCCTCGAGCCCCGCCTCCCAAGGCGTGTGTTCGCTGGAATCCGCGATCACCTTGCGACGCTCTAAGCGAAGGTTCTCCACGTGCTCCCAGTTGCCCGCTGCCTTCAGGTCGGCCGCCTGCTTATGGATGGATTCAAGCCGGTCCTCCGAGGCCGCGACACTCAATCGGGTAGTGCCAACGATGAATACTGACAAGAACGCCGGGAACACGACCGCGGCGATGACTCTCCGCCGCCAGTGGCCCGTCAGCACGCTCCAGGCACACACCACACCGGCATCAGAGATTATTCGATAGTTCTCCACGAAAACTCCTTTGGGTCGCCGTCCGCGTGAATAAGTTGCATCAAAATGAAGGCAGTATTTGTCGACAGAGCGATCGACGGCGTCGCACACGCAGCAAAGCCGAGGCCATTCTTGGGGCTTCAACGTGATAGAGCCGGTGACAGCCACGGTGGCAGGCCGCCCTGCCACAGGCTGGAGTTGTCCAGATAGAGTGTCTCCGTCGCATCGATGCTTTCGGTCACCAGCACTATCCAGCGGTAGAATTCCGTGTTGGTTCGCCCCACGCCGGGAACCTCGCGGGAATTGGCGGCCCACAGAACCCATTTCGCTCCATCTGGCAGAGATACTTGGGCGACTCCGTCCGCGTCGGTTTTCCATGTTTTCGCCGGGCTGGACAAATATTCGAACGGGTCGATATCTGTCGTGGCGTCTAATTGTGACTGAAGTTGACGCTGGCGACGCTGCAGGTCACCAAGTTCGGACTGAGCTGCGTTTACAGATCGCTGAAGCCCCCCAGTGCTCGACATGGCGTCCTCGAATTGCTGGTCAGCTGACCTCTGCTGCTTTCGCTTGGCGAGCAACTCGTCGAGCTCCGATCGGGAGGACCGGTCGGCAGATCGTCCGACGTCCGACGGGCGATCTTTGTCGTAAGACTCTCTGGCCGTCCCGCGGGCGGCTTCCAAAGCGTTGGTGGCTGCACGTAATCGTTCTGACGCCTTACTGATATCTCCCACTAACGAGTCCAAGTCGATTCGTATCTGCTGGGCCAGTTTCTGGCGATCAGCGATGACAGATGCCAATGCGGCCCGCACAGACTCAAGCGGTGATCCGTGGACATCCATTAACGCTAGCTTTATGGCTTGTTGCCCTTTTGTGACGATGACCGCCTGAAGCTTCAAAACGCGTGAAGCATCGGCACCATCACGTCCAGCACCCGCGGGTCGGCGGCCGGAGGAATCACGCTCTTTGCCAGAAGATGGCTGGGTCGTGCACCCTGAGAGGCACCACATGGCCGCAGACATCACCGCCAGAATTTTTAGGCGTTGAAATCGTATGTTGCGCAAGCCGGGCCTCCCGGAACAACAGGACCTGATCATGGAATTCACTTGACGCACTCGGCCGCGTGTGACCGTAGTGCTGGGGGGGTCGCCCACCTCGCACAGAGTACCTCCCGTAGTGCGAAAATACAAGAAATCAACGACTGCGGCAGAGTCGCTGGAACGCTCTCACTCGCAATAGCCCCGCACCGGAAATTCAAACTCATGGCCGATTCCGGTTGCGTGCATTCGTCAAAAGCTCCCGCCTGCCGCAGGCGAGAGTGCAGCGGACGTCCCAGGCAAAGCACCTGCGACGGCAGTGATGAATTGCGCGGCGACTCTGTGGAATTGAGGAGACCGTGAACGGACGACGACAGCCTTGCCAAAAACGGCCACCGCTGCACTGTCGTCAGCCTGCTCAGCAAGCAAACCGTTGCAGAGATCGACAAGCTTTTCCGCGAGCGTATCCCGTGCGTCGGCATCTTCAATAACATAGCTTCGAACCGCTGGACTTCCGGAGGCGAACGGGACGCCCGCCCCCGTGAAAGCCTTCTGCAGATTGGCAAGAAAAGACTCTACTTGATCATGCACTTCCTGCGTTTGGCTTACGACCACCCACTGCTCCTGCCCGTGCAAAAGGAGTTCAATGGATCCGCTGCCCCCCACAGTGCTCCATGTCAGTGGAGCCACAGTGGCCTGCAGCACATCAATCAAGCCGCGGGCATCTGCTTCGGCATAAATCTGATGCAAACGCGGTTCGAGGAATTGGTCAGCCTGATCCTTCGTCGTGATTTTCAGGATGTCGTTCTGCGTGATGAGCACAAGATCGACGGGGCCGAGCACCTCCCGAATGCTCGCCCGGAGCGGCATGCCTCGCATGCTGGCTGTCAAAGCACAGGTATCGGGATCGATGCCTGCGTCTTCCAGGGCGACCACATCGAGCCGGACGGGTTCGCCGATCCGATCGGCGAGTATTGCGGCCACGTCTCTGAGCGGGCTCTCGGTAAATTCGAGTTGGCAGTCAGCAGATAGACGATCTTCAATGCGACGCCTTGTTTCGGAGTTTCCGATCAGGAAAACGCCGCGATGATGAGCTGCCGACGCCTGTGGAGCATGGTCTGTGGGACACGGATCAGGCGAGGGCCCAGAAGTCTGCGCCGCGCTCACCGCGCATAGGACGGCGAGGACGGCGAAGCTTTTCGCGATTTTCACGGTAGCTATGCGAAGGCGGCTCGATTGCATGCGACTCGCAATTCCTCCCTCATGGCGGCCACGAATCCAACGCGGTTTGCAAGCAGTCTCGCAGTCTCATTGATTCAACGGACGATTGTAGACGTCGCATACCACGACGTTGGTTATCTCAATGCCCTGCGTGGGAAATCGGATCGTCACATCGGTCGTTTGGCTCGGCTGAGCGACGACCTCATTGGGAATGAGCCATGGCCTCCTGCCAGCGCCGGATACTTGCAATTGAATTTTCGCAGACACGGATTCCTGCGTCTTGTTGGAGACGACGGTCGTTGCCGTAGCTTCGGCGGCAAATCGCACCACCTTACGCTCCACTGTCTGCGACGAGATGATGAGGCCATCTCGATCACGCTGGTACTCCGTCTCGAAGACGGTCTCCATTTTGCTGTCTTGCGTCACCACCCACGGCTGGATATTCACGAGTATTTTTTGCTGCACAAATGTCTTGTCTGCAGCGTTGTAGAAGTACTTCAGCCGAACGGTTCCCGATACGTCTGGCTCACTCAGAAGTCGGTCAAACTGGATCGCCACGACCTCTCCTGGGCGAAAGTCCAGCGGCTTGATTCCCCCCGCGACCCGCACTTCACCGTTTTTAGCTTTAAGCAGGTTCCCGCTGACGACAGCCCCATTGCGACGCATGACACTGGCAGGGCCAAGGGGCACCTCGTCGCCACGGGTGGTGCACGCCATGGCCAACATCGCTGCGACCTTTGCTCCACAGCAAAGCAGTTTGAAGATTGCATCGCACATTTTAGTCGACGACCACATGATGACGTCTCGCTCCCACAACTGCCGCATTTGGTCATCGCAAATCGTCCCCCACCGTAAAGGCTGCTCACCCCCCATGTCAACTGACCGCAACCCAAGAAGTCGCAAAAGCATTGACACCCCTCTTGTGCGTGGTAGCCTACCTCGCACGCGATAGTGCGGCCCCTGCCGTTTGGGTTGATATCGCGCCATTTTTTCTTATCTCGCAACGGCGGAAAACCGGGGGGCCACAAGATGCTCGACGCACGGCGATGTGATGGACGGTTTCAGGTCATGCCTGTGCTCATATGCATGATCGCAGCATGGGGTGCCGGACAACCCTGCAACGCGGACACAGCGACAGATACTGAGGCTGCTTTTGCCTCGATTCCTTGGAGAAAGGGGCCGTGCACCGGCAACCTTGGCGGCTACGCCGAAATCCGTGTGCCAGAGGGATTTCTGTTTACGGGATCGGACGGCGCACCAAAGTTTCTGGAACTCTCGGAGAATCCTCCAGACCCGACGACGGTGGGCGTTCTATTTCCAACGGCAGACAACGACAAGTGGGTCGTCTACTTCAATTACCGCGACATCGGACATGTTCCAGATGACGAGCACAAGACGATCGACGCCGCCGCCATTCTGGCGAATCTCAAGGCTGGCACTGAAGCATCAAATTCGGAGCGACGCACCCGCGGCTGGGAGGAACTCCACGTCACCGACTGGATCATCCCGCCAGGCTATGAGCCTGAAACAAAGCGACTAGCGTGGGGTGTAGGGCTAAAGACCGGCGGCGGTGACGACGGTGCGAACTATGATGTTCGTTTGCTTGGTCGCACAGGCGTCATGAGCGTTACGCTCAGCTGCCCCCCCGACTCGGTACGCAGCCTCGTGCCGAAACTGCAAACCATACTGGCAGGTTTCAACTACAACTCCGGTCACAAGTACGGTGAATGGCGATCTGGAGACAAGGTGGCTGCATACGGCCTTACAGGCCTGATCACAGGCGGCGCGGCCGTTGCTGCTGCTAAATCTGGGCTTCTGGCCAAAATAGGGATAGCGATTGCCAAGATGGGCAAAGCTATTGCGATCGGCATTCTTGCGATTGGTGCGGGGATCTGGAAGATGATCTTTGGTAACAAATCATCCGCGTCGACAAAATGATTCGCACGCTGGCCGTATCGTCAGTGCCGCTCGACGACGTACAGCAGATTTGCATCGTACTTGCCATTCTCTACATAGTGGAATGCTTCTGGTGGCTACGGGGCAATTCATGCCGACTCTATGCAACTCCATTCACGGAATGGAACGAAGTGCCTGGCGACGCGCCGCGTGTGGACGCCTGGCGATTCGGACTTGCCAACCCATTGCCGTGGTATGAGTCTTTCGCAGCCGAGACGTTTCCCTTCCCTTTTGATGCGGGGACGTTGCTGTTGCCCGCGTTTGACCCCATCGCATGCCAGGAACGCTACGAGGCCCTGCCGTTTGAATCGATCAAGGCCATCACATCCTCAGAACGGGATGTCTTGGTTGACATGAGGGCCGTCGGGAGCTTTTCGAGTACGGCCTTTGCCCAATCAACGGCGTCTCGGCTCGAGCGTATTCGATCGGCATGCGCTGGCGAACGTCTCCGAATAGCCGAAGGTATCATCGAGGAACTCTGGGACTGCCGTAAAGCGCAGTCACACCTGACTGCTTGGAGAAAGGCGTCACGCCGCCTGCGCACTTGGGGGGGGTGCCTCACCGTTCTTGGCTTAGTCGCAGGTCCGCTCGTATGGGGCTGCCGCCATTGGCTGCCGCATTATGTGCCGCTCGTCTTGATGGTGGTGTGTGCAGTCGTTTGGTTTGCCATCGCAATCATGGGGATGCGGATAGACAAGCGGTTTTTCCCCTACGACAGCAACGCAGGCGTTCATCGCGCGATCACATTCGTTTCGCCAGCGACCGCAATGCGACTGTACGACACTCTCGGACGTGACATGATGGCTGGTTACGAACCGCTTGTCGTCACACTCGTAACCGGTGGTGGCCACCGCGACAACACGACGGCTGCCGTGTTCTTGCGTGACATGCTCTACCCATCAGGTGGCCAGACTGTTGCCGCCGGCGACGAGGCATCTCAAAAAGCAGTCGACACGACGATAGGCTGGTTCCGCAGTCGCATGGGACTCCACGCCCGGCAAGCGGTGCTTGAGTCTGGCCTGGATCCGGAAAGCCTGCTGATACATCTCCCTGTCGAACATGGGGTGAGCACGTACTGCCCGCGGTGCTCGCGGCAATTCATAATGCCTGATGGCGAATGCGGCTTCTGTGCGGTACCGCTACTCGCCTTCAATGCAACGCATCGGCTATCGCACGCTAGCATTGAACAAGAAAGCTGCTAACACCCCGGGAAGGCCTCTTCAAAGCCACTTCTTGGTATCCATTGGGCCGCCGCATTGTCTGCAAGTTCGCACAGGGTTGTTAATGGCCAGTCCAAGTACGCATGTTTCCCATGAGTTGGATGTCCGACACATCCTGTAGTTGCTGTATTTCGTTGAACCTCGCACGTGCCATAACGCCGTTTCGCGCAGCCCTCCATGTCCGCACCGCTTTTTCAACTCTGGCCACGTAGCTCTTGACCTTGTTCTCGCCTTCCCTCAACTCATCTTCGACTCGCGCAAGATACGCTAAGGCATCAACTGCCGCTGCCGGCACTGAGGTGGGCAGGCCCTTGAAGGTCATAACGATTTTGTGATCGTCGCCAATAAGGTGCGTCACTTCTGGCTTGTTATTGCGACATTCCTGCAACATCAGCGGGGCCCCATGCCGGAAGACACAGACAAGCCCCTCCTTGTCTCCCTTGTCGTATTCGGCCGCGAACCGTATGGCCCTGTCCTCAGAAAAGACGATGAACCTGCCCGTACGGTTGTTGTTGACATACATTCCCGCCATCATGAGTCCGCCATCTTCGAATTGAGCGAACACGGGCCCATTGAGCTTTCCGCTAGTTTGCGTCAGCAAGGCGAACGGGGTCTTGTTTTTTTGCATCGGCATCAACACGGAGTAGTTGTCTTTGTGCCTCGCTCCTTGCTCGAAAAGGGCCCGCACACCCACCGTGGGGAAAAAGTCCGCCGCCGAAAACATCTTCCCGCCCGGCAAAGGCACAACGATTCCTCGCACCGCGGGCTCTACAAAAACTGGCCGATATTCTTGCTCCGGTCCGTCGAGCGCAGCCCGCCAACAACGCACAAGCACGTCACCGTAAGTCTTGCCGGCGTTACCCAAAAGACTCTGCCCTAAAAGCGTTGACAAAACAAAGTCATCCAGGGCGGATAGTTCAGCAGTTGTCATGCGTTGCATGGCTTTTCGCATTGCTATGACTTCACCAGCGCTCTCTGCGGGAAGTAACTCTTCATTGAACTTCGTGAAAGCGCTGGCATACACTTCACGCTCGAACTTATCTGTTGTATTGATTTTCTTTACAAACGAGAATCCGTCTTCCGGCATTTGTTTCCGCCTCGGAAGTCTGGCAAATGCCTCTTCGCGAAGTTCGACAGACCGCTGCATCGCCTTCACGCGGTCAGCCTGATCGCTGCCAGCCCGAGCAGCACGCTCGGCTTCTTTGCTGCGTCGCGATCTCGACTCGGCTTCAGCGGCAAACCGATCGCGAGTTCCTTCCGAAAACCAAGCGGCGGGAATACTCACCTCTTCTCCGTTCGTTAGCTGAAAGACAAGTACGTCGCAGTCTTTCTCGTTGTCGTAACCGGTTCGCTGCGGTGCCGCCGTAATGACCTTTGCTTCCTCTCCATCTCGGTACTTCCACTCGGAGAGATCCTCGGACACAACCTCAGCCGCCACGAGACCTGTGAGGCCGCCTATCTGCGACAGGCAAACGATCACGGCAAGCGACATAAGTGACGCCAGCCCGATCAACTGAACGGCTCGACTCCTTGAAGGAATCGCGGTTCCGACAGCTTTCAATACTCTGGGAGCCAAACCGATGAACTCCGTAAGCTTGGATATCTTCATAGTGACGACATGGATAGCGGTTTCGTCGGTTTCCAACCGATTTGTCATCCGATCACCCAAAGGCAACGGTTTAGCGGCGTTTTCATTTCTGGCGGCAGTTTAGATCTGAGCTACACACCAGACAACCCCTACGGGGGAACCATCCGCTTCATAACGGTAGATATGCAACGCCCCGCCGCCAGCAGTCCCCCAAGAAAAAGCGAGACGGTCACGAGGCCTGGAATAAGCGAGTGATCCGTTCGGGAAAGTCGCTTATTCCCGCCTGCTTGTGCCCGCGAAAACAGCGATGTTTTGGTTACCCGCAGCGACGGTGGGCGAACTGACGGGCCTGGGCTCGCCGCGTGGCGTGGCTCTCCAGGAGATAGACGCCGCGACCGACCAGCCACCGGGTCAGCGACACCCGGAGATGGCGCGCGGCTGCCGGGCCGCCGCTCGTAGAGCTTGAGAATGACGGTGCCGTCGGGCATGTATCGCACATGCCGCACCGGCCGGTCGTTCAATGTGGTGATTTTCACCATGGAACCTTTCGTGAAAAAAGGCAGGGGCGGCACCCGAAGGCGCCGCCCCTGCCGTAACGCACATCAAATGACTAGCGGGACTACAACGACCGGTGGCAGTCGCCAGCCCCCACCCGCATCCACGACGTAGAGGTCGTCAGGCAGCCCGAGTAAGCACGTACCGGGGGTGGGGTTGTGTAGCCGGCGATCTGAGGGGCCAGAGCCAGCGGACATCGTGTGCGCCTGCAGTCACAACCGAGGCCGCTAATCGCAAAGCCGGAGTCCGATTAATCCATTCGAGCCAGCGGGACACGCGGATAGGACAGAATCCGCCGATCCATCTTCACCAGTTCACTTCCATGATTTCGCGCGGTGGCGACGATGATCTGATCAGCTCGGTCGCTATGAAATTCACCCGTCAGACAACAGGCTTCGGCGACAATGTCTGGCGAGAGTTGGAGGAGCTTCACGCCTGGATAGGCAAGGGCAGCGTGAAGCCATTGATCCGTCGGCATCGGCAGTTTCAGCCGACCTCGCTCCACCAGTTTTGCAACCTCACAGCAGGAGATGGCACTCACTCCGATGTGTCGAGTCTCATGTTGGGCGATAAAGGCTTTGGCTTTCGATGAAAGCCGGTCGTCCTGATGCACCCACCACACCCACACGTGCGTGTCGAGAACGATCACTTCGTTGCTTCCCACTCATCAGCGGCAACGCTCTCGAACGGCTGTTCGTACTCAACCTTCAGCCCGCTCAGTGAATACCGCCTCGTCTGGTCAGCAACCTGAGAGCTGATTAGGCTGATGGTCACGTCCACTCGTTGACCGGGCTCTTACGGAATCTGGTCAAGCGTCACGGAGCCGTCGGCGCCCGCGGTCGCTTGCACATGCATTTGCTTTTCAGAGGGATTCATGGCGCGTCGGCATAGTGGTTCGCAGACGTCACTGCACAAGCATACGCTCCCATCAAGGTCCACGGCATCACCGCCTTAGAGCCCCCTGCATGACGAAAGACAGCAGGGGCGGCCCCTCAAGGCACCGCCCCTGCTGCACGCTCCGTTCAATGGCCACCCCGGCTACGCCCCCTTGCGACACCTGCCGCCGCTCTTGCGCTCGCCGGCCTTAAGCCAGTGACGGCTGCACCACCGCGACACCTTCTCCGGCTTCTCAGTCAGCCGGGTGTAGGGATCCATGAGCCCCTGCTCCTCCATCAGCTTCACGATTCTGGTGGCGTTCTCCGCTTGTCTGGTGTCGCGGGGCACTGTGACACGCCCTTCGGCACATCGACAACATTCGTTTCGTCGGCGGCCTGCATCTGGCGTCGCTCTGGAAGACTTTCGGCAGAGGCGGCAAATGGTAATCTTCCCCACTCGCGAGTATCTTGTTTCGGTCGCGGACGTGTCCGGCTCGTTTTGAATGGATTCCCACACATGGACAGCCTATTTGCCTGGACGATCACCGCTCCCGCACTCATGCTGATGGCCGCTGTCTTCATCCCGCGGGACTGGGCGAACGAGCACCTCGATTTCATGCGGCGGCTGGCCAAAACCGCGACCGTGGCGGCTGCGGTACTTGCTGTTGTCGTTGCTGTGTGGCTGGCCTTCACAGGGCCAATCGACGTTCGCTTGGCGGTTGTGCCCGGCCTGCCCGCCCTCAACTTCGGTGTCTACTTTGACGACCTCGCAGCGATCATGCTGCTGCTGATCAGCTTTATCGGTGCGGTCATCTGCCGGTACGCGGTCCGCTATCTCGACGGCGATCGCGATCAGGGGCGATTCCTCTGCTGGATGCTCTTCACTCTCGGCGCGGTGTTCCTGCTGGTCACCTCCCGTAACCTGCTTCAGTTCGCTACCGCCTGGCTCTTCGCAGACCTCGGCCTCCATGAACTCCTCTGCCACCACCGCCATCGGTCCTGGGCCATCTGGGCCGCACGGAAAAAACTCCTCATCAGTCTGCTCGGCAACGTCTTTCTGATCGCCGCCTTGGCGGTGACGTATGTCACCTTCGGCAGCTTCGACTACGCCGACCTGTTCGCCAAGGCCGTGGCCCTGCGGGAGCAGTCAGCACCGAACTCGATGATGGTCTGGGCCATCGGAAGCCTGTTTGTCCTGGCGGCGATGACCAAGTCGGCCCAGTTTCCGTTTCACAGCTGGCTGCCCGATACGATGGAAGCCCCCACGCCGGTTTCCGCCCTGATGCACGCTGGCATTATCAATGCCGGAGGGTTTCTCGTGATCCGGCTCAGCCCGCTGCTCGTGCTTTCGCCCGCCGCGCTGAGCCTGCTGGCGATAATCGGCGCGATCACCGCGCTCCTCGGTGGCGTCGTGATGCTCTCGCAGACGAGCGTGAAGCGTTCGCTTGCGTTTTCGACAATTGCCCAGATGGGCTTCATGATGCTCCAGTGCGGGCTCGGCGGCTTTTCCGCGGCGTTGCTCCACATCGTCGCGCACTCGCTCTACAAGGCCCATGCCTTTCTCAGCTCGGGAAGCGTGCTGGAACAAGCTGCCCGCACACAGCTGACCCAGGCACGCGCCCGCGGTGGTCGCGCGGTGCTCGTCACCGACATGCTGGCCATCGGCGGGGCAGTGGCGATCCTCGGGCTGACCCTCGCCTGCTTTGGGATCAAGATCACCGAAAAACCTGGCGGGATCGTCCTCGGCTTCGTGCTGCTGTTGGCTCTCACCAACCTGCTCTCCACCTTCCTCGCCACGCGGGTCTGGAACCTGTCCCTCCTCGGGTTTGCGGCGGCGGCGGTGGTGGCGTTCGCCTACTTCGCGAGCTTCGAGATCATCGACAGCCTGCTGGCCGCCACGATGTCGCGACAGCCCCTCGAGCGATCGCTCCTTGATCGGGCGGTGCATGTCGTGGCGGTGGCGAGTTTTGTGGCGATTTTCATCGTGCAAAACTTCATTCAGAACTTTTCGCATATGGGCTGGGTGCAGGTCTTTTACGTGCATGCGAACAACGGCTTTTATCTCGACATTCCCTTCCGGCGGCTGACCGGCTGGATCTACGGCCAGCCGGCGGCCGTCTCGTAGCCCGTGTCTTCCAAGGTGGCCCACCGCTGATGACCAGAGTTACAACGAGCGGCGAAACCGCTACGACCAGACTGACTCCCGAGGAACTGACTCCCTCGGCACTGGCTCCGCATCTCGCAGCCGTTGGGGCAGTCATTCCGCCGCTCTGGCCATTGGCTGACTACGTGGCAGTCAACCCTTTTCTTGGCCTTGCCGACCGGCCCTTTCTGGTCGCTCGCCAGTTACTCGCCGATGTTCGCGTCTGTGACATTCTGCCAACAGCCGAATGGTTTCGACAGCGACTGAGCACCGGGGCGATCACGGCGGCCGACCTCGACACCGCCCTGGCCGAGTGCCGGGAGGAGCATCC
>CANHYS010000004.1 GCA_947464585.1 Planctomycetaceae bacterium
GACGTCTTTATCGACTCCGCCTGGAACCCACGGTTCACGCCGCTGTTTGGCGCCGAACTGGGCGTGCGGGTCGGCATCTACACCAACTGGGACGTCTTCGTCTGGCAGAGCTGGCGACTCATGGGCCGCGCGGTGGGCACGCTGCAACTCACCCCCACCGTGCAGGGCAAGGCGGGGATCGTCTACCTCGACCGCAACCTCGTCAAGCTGCTTCCAGTGCTCGGCTTCACCTGGACGCCCGACGCCGACACGCGCTACGACATTCTCTTCCCCACGCCGCGGGTCACCCGGCGGCTGACGACGCTGGGCAATCGCAACGTCTGGGGCTATTTCGCCGGCGAGTACGGCGGTGGCGCGTGGACCTTCCGACGCGATACGTACAACCCCAACGGCGACAGCATCTCCCCCTTCGACTACAACGACATTCGCGTGACGGCCGGCACGGAGTTCGTGCCGGTCGCCGGGCATGGCCTCACCGGCAACATGGAGGTGGGCTACGTCTTCGCACGGCAGCTCTTCTTCGTCGACGGCCCGCCGCAGGGGCAGTATCAAGATCTCGACAGCACGCTCATGCTCCGCGTCGGCCTGGCCTATTAGGCTTCCCACAAGACATGCCAAACCGTGGCCGCCGGTTTTCAACGCGTTTCTCCCCCGTGGCTGCACGTTTTTCAGCGTGCCGAATCCGCTTCAAGATCCCTCGGCCCCGTCTCGACGCCTGCTGCTGGCTGCTGCTCGTCGCCGCGAGCATCGCCAGCGCTGACGACACGGCCGACAGCGTCATCACGCTGCTGCCGCCGGTCGACGAGGAGGCGCTGAAAGAGATCCAGCCGCAGCGGGATCAGACCATCTTCGACCGCATTCGGCTGGCGGCTCTCGGTGACCCGCAGGATCTCACCGAGCCGCTTCTACCCGACGACGTGGCGCCGCCGGGCCAGCCCAGGCAGGAGTTCGAGCCGCCGGCGGGCCGCAAGCTGCCCCCCGGAGCCAAGCCGGGCGCGTTGCAACAGGTGATCTTCACGGCCACGGAGCTGCCCAGGCTCGGCTCCGACGGCCTCGGCCTCACCACCCTCGACACGAGCCTCACGATCGGCCTTCCCGCACCAACGGTCAATTCCCCGCTTCTCATCACCCCGGGCTTCGGCACGACGTTCGTTGACGAGGCGAACGGGCCGACCGATCCGGGGCTGCCGTCGCAGCTCTATGAATCGTGGCTGCAGGCCCGCTGGCTGCGGAAGATCGGCGAGCGGTTTGGCGTCGATCTGGCCGTGGCACCAGGCTGGTACAGCGACTTCGCGAACGACACCCCGCAGGCCCTCCGCGTCACGGGGCATGGCTTCGGGGCGTGGGAATACTCCAAAAACCTGCGGGTCGTAGCGGGCGTGATCTATCTCGACCGCTACGACGTCAACATCCTTCCCGCGGGCGGCCTGCTTTGGACGCCCGCCGACGACAAGCGGTTCGAGCTGATCTTTCCACGGCCGCGGCTGGCGTGGCGAGTGGCCGAGAGCGACCGTGCGGCACAGTGGGTCTATTTGGCTGGCGAGTTTGGCGGCAACCAGTGGGCCGTCCGCCGAGACAGCGGCGTCAACGACGTGGTCGTCTACCACGACTACCGCATGCTGGCCGGCTGGGAGCGGCGGCCTGCCGATCTCGGCGTCAGCTGGCGATTCGAAACCGGCTGGGTGTTCGGCCGCCTCGTCGAGTATTACATCACCGACACCGCCGACTACCGCCCCAGCGACACCTTCTTGGTCCGCGCGGGCATCTGGTACTAGCGGCACGCCGAAGGCCTGCGTCCCAGTCCTGTTGGGCACGGGATGTACAAGTTTTTCTCGTTGATTCCATGATTGCTGCGGTTTCGCAATACGGATTCCCTCGCTCGCGCTTCGGGCTTGCCTGGGAACCTCTGTTCATCCAAGCCCGCAGCGCAAGCAAGGGAATACGGGCCGCCCGCCGTGAGGGCCTCTTCAACGATCGTGCTGAGGGTGCACGAACGCTTGAGAGCAGCCTGACGGGCCTGCCATTAGCAGATCGTAGCCAATGGTGATGGTTGTCCGCATGCATCACCATGCATTCTATGTGCATCATGCGGCAGCCAGACGACGGCAGCTATGACGAGATCCTGAAAGAACTGGCTTTCACGAGGATGGTCCAGAGGGGTCTTGATGATGCCGACGCGACCGGGCGGACAAGGCCCGATGTCTCGCCCCTGGGCTCAAGCTCATCGTCGGTGCCAGGCTCTTCGATGTCGTGCGAAGTCTGATGCTTGCAGGCATACGAGATCGGCATCCCGACTGGCCGGCGGCCGCGATCGAGATGGAATTCCAGCGGATGCCTATACTTTCGCCTCTCGACAGCATGCCAGTTCCATCGGAAGAGACGCAACCATGCCTGTGAGCCGACACCGGGCACTCCTCCCAGCCATGGCGGCCATCGCGGTCGCCTTCATACACGCGGCGCCAGCCCCGGCGGCCGAGACGAGCCCGGTCGATACGCGGCCTCCCAACGTCGTCGTCATCCTCGCCGACGACGCAGGCTATGGTGACTATTCGTTCGTGGGCAACACGAACCTCTCGACGCCCGCGATCGACTCGCTCGCGCGGCATGGTGCGGTGCTCTCGCAGTTTTTCGTGCAGCCGGTCTGCTCGCCCACCCGGGCCGAACTGCTCACCGGCCGCTATGCCCCGCGGAGCGGCGTCCGCGGCGTCTCGCTTGGCCAGGAACGGATGGATCCCGCTGAACGCACGCTGGCCAACGTCTTCCACGATGCCGGCCACGCCACCGGCTGCTTCGGCAAGTGGCATAACGGCACGCAGTGGCCCTACCACCCACAGGCCCGCGGCTTCGATACCTTTTATGGTTTCACCGAAGGGCATTGGAACAGCTACCACGACGCCCCGATGGAGCACGATGGCCGGTTCGTCCGCGGCACGGGTTTCATTGTCGACGACATCACCAGCCGGGCACTCGATTTCGTCAGGCGTTCGCAGGCGGATGGCAGACCCTTTTTCTGCTACCTCGCGCTGAATACACCACACTCCCCGATGGACGTTCCGGATGATGAGTGGAGCCGGTTCCGCGACAACCCGATCGGGCTCCGAGGGACCGAGGGCGATGGCGAGGACCTGCCGTTCACCCGCGCCGCATTGGCGATGATGGAAAACCTCGACTCAAACGTCGGCCGCGTGCTCGCCACGCTCAACTCACTCGGCATCGCCGACGACACGATCGTCGTGTTCTTCTCCGACAATGGCCCCAACAGCAGCCGCTGGTGCGGCGGCCTGCGGGGCCGCAAGGGCGGCACGGATGACGGCGGCGTGCGGAGCGTCTGCTGCCTCCGCTGGCCGGGACGGATCAAGCCCGGCACACGCATCCCTCAGCTCGCCGGTGCGATCGATCTGTTGCCGACGCTCGCGGGCCTGGCCGGTGTCGCACTCGGCCCGACACAACCGCTCGATGGGATTGATCTCTCGCCACTCCTGCTCGGCACAGCCGAGGCCGAGTCGGTGGCGAAGCGGGCCGACGGTCGCACGATCGTCGCGAGCTTCGGTGGCAAGGTGAGTGTCCGCAGCCAGACACACCGGCTCGACGCGCAGGACAGGCTCTACAATATGGAAGCCGATCCCGGTCAGACACGCGACGTGGCCGCGGTGCTGCCCGAAGAGGCCGCGCGGCTCGGGGCCATCGCTGCCGCCTGGCGGCGCGACGTGCTCAATGCCGTGCCGCCGCCGAAAGAGGAACGCTTCCCGGTGGCGGCTGCCGGTGCACCGCACACGGAGCTGCCGGCCCGCGACGGCGTGCCGCACGGCGGCATCACCCGCAGTTCGAAGGCTCCTAACTGCTCCTCTTTCACGAATTGGAAAACGATCGACGACTCGATCACGTGGACGGTCGACGTGCTCGCGGCGGGCTTGTACGACGCCGAACTCTGGTACACATGCCCCGAGGCCGACGCCGGCTCAACGGTGACGCTCACCTGCGGCCCCGCATCGACGCAGGCCACGATGCAGCCCGGCTGGGATCCGCCGCTGGATACCAACCACGACCGCGTGCCCCGCAAGGGGGAGGGATTCGACAAGGAGTTTCGGCCGCTCGCGCTTGGCCGGATCACCCTGGCCGCGGGCCCCGCCACACTCACGCTCCGCGCGACGACGATTCCCGGCGGCAGCGTCGCCGACGTCCGGCGACTCGTGCTTGTGCCGAGCAAGCGATAGCGTCCGCAGGTGTCAGCATCCGCAGTCTGATGGTCACGCCCGGTCTCAAGCCTCGTCCACGACGATGAGGTCGTAGACATAGCGGCCGCGGGCGTTGCGGCCGCGGGTGAGCCGGAAGCCACAACTGAACACTGCTGACGGCTGCCCGCCGTCCACCGCGACCGGCGCCGGCACAAACCCGTTCTCACCGCGGTGGTGGATGACGAACTCAAGTTCCGGGCCGCGGGCATCGATGAGCCAGAACTCCGTCACCCCGGCGGCGAAGTAGGCAGGGGGCAGCCGACGACGGTCCTTGCCGACCGACGCATCGCTGACGATCTCGACCACCAGTTCAGGACCGCCTTCAAGCTCGACAAAACGGTCGGTCTCGCCCCCGGCTTTTGGAGTGAGCCGGACCCGGTCGGTGTCGATCGCGGCATCAGACACGGCGACCACGTCGGGCTCCGCCGATACATTCCCCGCGACCGATGAAATCCTCGTCTCGCCGGTGAAGAGGTTGTAGCCCTTGCGCCGCGCAAGCGGCCACAGCGACGCGACGATCGCGGTCTTGAGCGTGCCGTGCGTGAACAGGTCTTCCGGTGACATATCCACCTCGATCTGCGAGCCAACCCAGTCGATACGGCCCCGCTTGGGAAACGATTCGGAGAGCGCCCAGTGGCGAAAGGCTGAGAGCGTCGCCACGGTGCCCGGAATTTCGACCTGGTCTTCGACAAGCACCGTGGCCATGGGATCACCCTCACAGAGAAGGACAGAGGGAGAGAACGACAGGGGAGGCAATTGGACGCTTGTATAGCATCTTAACAGCCCGACGGCAATCGATCAAACCAGCTCCATCGAGCAGATGAGGCGTCGACGCACGCCCGTTCTCGGCCATGCCGTATACAGTCATGATCGATGCAGCGATGATGAACGCAGCGATCATGGATACCGTGTGGCCGACGGAGGATCGAACCAGATGGAACCCAATATGGAACCCAACATAGAGTCCCGGGCGACCCACGCCCGCAAGGAATACGAGCAGGGCGCGCTCGACGAAGCCACGGTCGAGCGCGACCCGATCCGGCAGTTCGCGATCTGGTACGACGCGGCCGTGGCCGCCGGGGTGCCCGAGCCTGAAGCGATGACGCTCTCCACCGCCACGCCCGACGGCCGACCCTCGGCCCGCATCGTGCTCTTACGGGGCTTCGATGCCCGCGGCTTCTGCTTCTACACGAACTACGAGAGCCGCAAGGGCCGGGAGCTGACCGACAATCCCCACGCCGCGCTGACCTTCCACTGGGCGGCGCTCGAGCGGCAGGTGCGGATCGAGGGCCGCGTGGAGCAGACGACCGCGGCTGAGAGCGACGCCTATTTTCACAGTCGGCCAAGTACGTCGCGGATCGGCGCCTGGGGCTCGCCTCAGAGCGAGGTCATTCCTGACCGCGACACACTCGAACAACTCTTCACCCGCTTCCGTGCAGAGCACCCCGACGACGCGGCGATCCCGCGGCCCGACCACTGGGGCGGTTTCCGACTCATCCCTGAGCGAATCGAATTCTGGCAGGGCCGTCCGAGCCGGCTCCACGACCGGCTCCGCTTCCGTCGCGATGCTTTCGGCCCCTGGATCACGGAACGGCTCGCTCCGTGAAGAAGCCCGGGCTATTCTGGAGCGATCACGCCACCGCCGCTCCCTTGCGACCACTGGACAACGCCCCCATGAACCTGAAACCGTTCAACACCCTCACGCTCGTGCTCTGCTCGTTGTGGGCTCCCGCCCTCGTGCCGGCGGTGGGTCGAGCCGAGCCGGCCGTGAAAACCGGTGAGAAGATTGCGTTTCTCGGCGACTCGATCACGCAGGGCGGCGCGAACAACGCGTCTGGCTATGTGCGGCTGGTGATCAGCGGGCTGGAGGCCAACGGGATCAAGGCGACGATGATTCCCGCCGGCATCAGCGGCCACAAGTCGAACCAGATGCTGGAACGGCTCGACAAGGACGTGATCAGCAAGAAGCCCGACTGGATGACGCTCAGCTGCGGCGTGAACGATGTCTGGCACGGGGCGAACGGCGTCCCCCTCGATGCCTACAAGAAGAACATCACTGCCATCGTCGACCGGGCCCAGGCCGCGGGCATCAAGGTGATGATCCTGACCGCCACGATGATTCGCGAGGATGCGACCAACAGTGAGAACCAGCAGCTCGCACCCTACAACGCCTTTTTGCGAACGTTGGCGGTGGACAAGAAATGCCTGCTCGCCGACCTGGATGCCGATATGCATGCCGCGCTCAAGCCCGGCCCGCATCACGACCACCAGCTCACCTCCGACGGGGTCCACATGAATCCGCTCGGGGATCGGATGATGGCCCGCGGCATCTTGAAAGCCTTCGGCCTCTCCGACGCCGAACTGAAAACGGCCAACGAATTCTGGTTGAACGCCCCGAACACCTGCGAGGTGGGCGGCAAGACGAAGCTCACGCTGAGGCAGTACGAACAGCTTCGTCAGCTCGCCGCCACACGCGGCACGTCGGTCGGCAACCTCCTGCAGGACGAAACTGCGAAAGCGATCGACACGCTGTTGAAGACCGCTCCCTGATCAAACGCCATCAAAGACAGCTGGGACGAGATCCCGCTGGATTGGAGACACCGTATGTCCGAAACGCCGCTCGAAGTCTCCGCCGCGGAAGCCAAACGGCTCCTCTGGGAGGCACATCCGGGAGAGATGCTCTTGCTCGATTGCCGCACGCCCGACGAGCATGCGACGGCGAAGATCGCCGGGGCGTTGCTCGTGCCGATGCAGGAGCTGCCCGAACGCATCGGTGAACTCGATGCCTGGAAGACGAAGCCGATCATCGTCCACTGCCACCACGGCGTCCGCAGCCTGAGAGTCACGCACTGGCTCCGCGAACGGGGCTTCGCCGCCGTCTCGAGCATGCAGGGTGGCATCGATGCCTGGAGCACCGACGTCGATCGAACCGTGCCGCGATACTGAAACATCGCACCACCCCGTCCACGCGGAGCGGTGTCATTGTTTTGTGGACAGCGCCGCTGCGGCACCGAAACCGGGCTATAACCCGGCTGAGGAGTCGAACGCCGCATGTTGCACAGACCGACGCTTGTGACGATCGGCCATCTCCTGACGGCCGTCATGCTCTGCGTGATACTCTCCGCTGCGTCGGCCGCCGCGCCGCCCAACGTGCTGATCATCTTCGCCGATGACCTCGGCTGGGGCGATCTCGGCTGCCACGGCCATCCCGATCACAAGACCCCGCACATCGATCGGCTGGCCGCCGACGGGATTGATCTCCGGCAGTTCTCAGTGGCGGGGCCGATCTGTTCGCCCAGCCGAGCCGGCCTGTTGACGGGCCGTTTTCCGATGCGGTTCCGGATCATGATGCCCTTCGAGATGGCTCGAAATATCGCGATCGACCAGCCCGACTGGCTCGATCCAAGCGGCCTGACGCTCCCGGGACTGCTCCGAGATCATGGCTACCACACCGCCATATTCGGCAAGTGGCATCTGGTCGAGGAGCGGGCGAAGGTGATGGCCGATGCCCCCAAGCCCTCGGCCTATGGCTTCACCGACTGGGGACTCATGCGCGGGCCGTGGGACTCGGCGTTCGAGCCACGCGGTTCGTTCGACGCCGCCGTAGCCTACCTGCGGCAGCCGCCGCAGCAGCCGTTTCTGCTCGTGGTCACGCCCCACGAGCCCCACGTCCCCTACATCGCCTCCCAGGAGGCCTACAAGGCCAATCAGCACGTCGATGAACGCGCGCGGAAGTACGCCGCCAGCGTCACCGATCTCGACCGCGGCGTCGGCCGGCTCCTCGACACGCTCCGCGATCAAGGCCTCGACGACAACACGCTCGTGATCTTTTCCAGCGACAATGGGCCTGCGGCCCGCTATGAGCAACGCGACGCAGCCCACGGGCAGTATTTCAACGCCGGCTCCGCGGGCAACCTCCGCGGACACAAGGGCGAGGTCTACGAGGGGGGCGTGCGGACGCCGTTCATCGCCCGCTGGCCGGGCCGCATTTCGCCGCGAACGATCGACGCCGCAAGCGTCGTGAATGCCGTCGACCTGCTGCCGACGATCGCCGCTGCCGCCGAAGTGGCATTGCCGCCGGTCTGGCCCGGGGATGGCGAAAACAGGCTCGCCGTGCTCGAGGGTCGGCCAGCGCCGCGACTCAAGCCGCTGTTCTGGCGGACGGCCCGCCAGGAGGCGGTGCGAGACGGCGACTGGAAACTCGTCGCCAGCATCGACGGGAAGTCGGTCGAACTCTTCAACCTCGCGGCCGATCCAAGCGAGACGACCGACGTGGCTGCCAGCAATCCCGGCGAGGCTCTGCGACTGGGCAGCCTGCTGCGTGACTGGCGGGCCGGGCTGCCCGCCAACACCGACCCCGCCTGCTGCTCGGCGGGACGCACCGCTTCGTCGCCCACCGGCCGGCGGACTCAACCGACACCGCCATAGAATTATGGTGACTGCAGCCCGTTAACCGGGCTACCGTTGCGTGCCGTGTCTGCCGGAAATAATCATGCGCTCCTCGATTCTCGAAGCCGCCCGCCGCGCTGATGAGTTCTTCATGGCCATCTCTCCGATCCATGAGACGATGCGGCGATTGACGCACCCGCGCAACGAGATGCAGATCCCCTTCGCCGGGGCCATGGCCGCCAATGCCCACGGCCACAGACGAACGACCGCCGACATCGACATCCTCATTCGCCGTGAAGACCTGCAGCGGCTCAAACAGCGGCATTCCTTATGTGTCGCTCAATGCGCTCCTGGGGTGCCGGGCGGGGAGATTCCTGGCACCGGGCACTTCGAGCGACGCGTGGGCGTTGGTCGGGCCGTCGCTTTAGCGGACACCAGGAAGCGTTTCCCTGACAAGCTCGACGGTACGAGTTTGATCGATTTTTCGGTCGACGAGTTCGAGCCGGACCTTCGTGCCAGGCTGGCCTCGGATCATGTCGACATATCTCCGGAGAGCCACGCCATCCATCTCCGAGCCGTCGATGGTGCGGACGTCGATTCGGCTCTGGAGCATGGCACGCCATCCCTCGAAATTCACACCGTCCATCTCCGAGCCGTCGATCGTGCGGATGACGAGTCCGGGGACCAGTCCTGCACGCGCGGCCGGCGTATCGGGAAGCACGTCCGAAATCACGACCTTTTGGTCCTCGGTTCTCAGGAGCATCCCGACGCCAGCAAACGAACCCGGAGCCGGGCAGTCATCGACCGGTGGGGTGACGTGAGCCGTCTGCTTCCGTTTCGCCTTCGGCTTCGGCCCCAGTTCCTTGTCGACAAGCGCAGCGTGTTCCCGCGCGATCGCGTCGCTTCCCGGCTCGTCGATCACGTTGAAATACTCGGCTGGATCACGCTCGTGGTCATAGAGCTCACGTGAGCCGTCGGTCCGTTCGGTGTAGCGATAGCGAGCCGTGCGGATGGTGCGGCCGTTGCCCCACTGGCAGCATCCGCCCGCTTTGCCCTTGGCCTGCGGATCCTTGACGAGCGGCAGAAAGCTCCTGCCCGCGAGGCCATCGGCCGCGGGCAGCCCGGCGATGTCGCAGAAGGTCGGAAACAGGTCGAGCAGTTCGACGATGCCATCGGCTGTCGCGGCTTGCGGCCCGCCTGGAAACCGCACGATCAGCGGCACCCGCATCACCTGCTCGTCGATGCTGTGCTTGCACCACTGGCCGCGCCAGCCGAGGTGGTAGCCGTGGTCGGACGTGAAAACGATCACCGTGTTGTCGAGCAGGCCGCGGCGCTTCAGGTCGTCAAGCAGGCGGCCGACCTGTTCGTCAAGCATGGTCACCGCGGCGTAGTAGGCCCGGATGCCTTCGCGCTGGTGGGCTTCGCTGATCTCCATGCCTGGCTCGTCCCGCAGCGACCCCGGCGGCAAGGGCGAGGCGTCGGCTGGCGTGGGCTCGACCACGAATGTCGCCGGATCATGTGCATCGAAACAGGCTTTGGTCGTGTCCCAAGGCACGTGCGGTGTGTGGAAGCCGACGGCCGCGAAGAACGGCTTGCTGGCATCCCGCTCCCGCTCCAGAAACTCGATCGCACGGTCTGTCCGCGCATGGTCGAGCAGCGCCTCTGCCGTGGCCGCCACACCGATGAAGGAGAGCTTCTGCCGTTTCAGCCCCAGATCCTCGTGCCACTGCGTGTGCGGCCCCAGCGGCACGGCGGGCTTCACGGTGGCGACGCGGATGTCCCATGCCGCGGGGTCCACATACTCCTCCGTGTGGTCGATCTTGCCGACCGAAAACGTCTGGTAGCCGTGCTGGCGGAACCAGCGGCCGAGCGTCATCGTGTCGGGATGTTTGCGGAAGTAGTCGGGCGGGACCCGTCGGCCGAGCATGAATGACGTGCGGCTGGGAGTGCAGACGGCCCCTTGGCAGTAGGCATGCGAGAACACCACACCCTCCGCAGCGAGCCGATCGAGGTTGGGCGTGATCGCGGCCTTGTCGCCGTAGCAGCCCAGCCGCGTGGCGAGGTCGTCGGCTACCAGAAACAGGATGTTGGGCCGCGCGACAGGAGGCTTTTTCTCAGCGGACAAAAGGGGCGACGGCAGCATGGCACCACAGGCGATCACCAGCCCGCACAGGATCCGCGCCACGAACGACGCATTCGAAAAGAGCTGTCTCATGATTTGCATGGTGTTTTCTCTCGCTATTCCTTGCATGTGCACGAGGCCGCAGAAATTCAACGTTCCAGAAACAGTCGGCTCGCCGCGAAGGCGTGGATCAACGACCGGATGCCGTATTCCGAGCCGGCCGTCGCGGCGACGATCTCGTCGATCGTCTCCCGGTCTGCATAGGAGATGTCGGCTCCGGTAGCGTAGCGGGCGAGATGCCCCACGAACGCCTTGGCAAGGCCCTTCGGATGCACGGCGAGCAGCTCCGTGAAGTCGTCGATGCCCGTAAACGCTTTGCCGTTTGGCAGCGAGCCCGAGGCATCGACCGCGGGACCCAGTTGGTAGCTCGCCCAGAGGAGTTCCTGGGCGGCGGCGGGCGCGGGGTCGCCCTTTCCGGCCACACGATAGCGGTCGCGAAAACTGCCGATCGGATCGAAGCATTCGAGAGCGAATCCGGGCGGATCGATCTTCGCATGACAGGCGGCGCAGCTGGAGTCGCTGCGGTGGAGCTTCAACTGCTCGCGGACGGTTGTCGCGCCGCGGGTATCGGGATCGATGGCCGAGATGCCCGGCGGCGGCGGAGGCGGAGGCCGATTGAAGAGCCGATCCATCACCCAGACACCGCGCTTGACCGGAGAGGTCGTCGTGCCATTGGCCGTGAGCTTGAGGATCGAGGCTTGCGTGAGCAGTCCGCCCCGGTGGCTGCCGGCAGGCAGCGCGACCCGGCGGATCTCGACGCCGTCCACACCAGGGACGCCATAGTGCTCGGCCAGCCGCTGTGAAAGCATTGCGAAGTCGGACCGCACGAGCGTCCGTACCGGCAAGTCCTTTTCGATGAGTTCGCGGACGAAGGCCCGCGTCTCCGCGAGCATCGCGTCGCCGAGCAGCGCCGAGTATTCGGGATAGAGCTTCCGGTCGGGACTCGTCTCATCGAAGCGGTCGAGTTCGAGCCACTGGTCGCAGAAATCCTCGATGAACCGTTCTCCCTTCGGATCGGCGAGCATCCGATCGATCTGGGTGTGGAGCACTTTTTCGTCGCGGAGCGTGCCGTCGCGGGCAGCCTTGAGCAGCGTCTCGTCCGGCGGACCGTTCCAGAGCCACGCCGCCAGCCGCGACGCGAGTGCCACCGGCCCGAGCCGGCCGCCGGGCTCGGTGCCCTCCGGAAAAAACAACACCTCCGGACTCGTGAGCACGGCCACGTAGGCCCGCCGCATCGCGTCTTCAAAGCAGTCGCCGTCGTCGATTCGTGCCTGCACGAGTGCCACGTAGGGTTCAATCTCGGACGGCTCCACCTCGCGGCGGAAGGCCCGCGGCAGGAACGCCGCAAGCAGCCGCGTGGCATCTTCGGCCGGCTGGCTCGTCTGCACCGTCTCCAGCGGTGGCTTCCGCTCCGCCCGCGGAATGTCGAGGTATTCGCTCGGCAGGTAGCCCGGCGTACCGTGGATCGGGGCCCGCGCGGGCGGCATCGCTTTGTCGCCACTTCGCGGCGCCGCGATCGGCAGGTCGGCGAAGAGACGCCGGTGGCTCTCCGGTGGCCACGATGGATTGAGCGGCCCCTCTACCTCGAACCAGTCGACGGCCACACCAGGGCCGACGTGCTTGGCCGTCCGGCCGCCGATCTGCCGCACGCTGAGGCCTCGCCAGGGAATCGAAACCGGATCGAAGACGACCGACTCGTGGGCGTCGAGCCACGTCACGATCTCGTGCGTGCGGGGCACAAGTGACGGCGCGGTGAACGTGGCGAGCAGCCGACCGCCCTCCTGCTGCCTGCCCTCCTCATGGGCCCGCAGCACCGCGGCCTGCGACGCCGCGATCGGGGCAATCGTTCCTTGATTCCACTGGAAACCCCAGATTGAAAGCCGCAGGCGATAATGTCCCTGGTAGATCGGCGCGACGTTGAGGGCCGCCTCATAGCCGGCGCCGTTGGGCACGAGCAGGCCAACCGCGCTTTCGCTCGCGGCGATCTTCTGCTCCTCCATGAGCTTCTTGCGGTCCTCGAGATCGTCATTGGCGTTCGGGGCCGCGATGTACCGCTTCACATCGTCGAAGCCGCCGCGGAGCGGCAGCGCCGGATCGGGCTTGCCACTTTTCAGCAGCACGAAATTACCGTTGTGCAGGTTCATGTCGAACTTGAACTGCCCAGCGGGATAGATCCGCCGCTTGAACGCTGGCGGTGGCGTGCTCCGGGTGGCGATCGCCGCTGTGAGTGCCCGCTCCGCGGCGTCGGCGTAGGCCGCCAGATGGACGGGTGAGAGGTCGAGGCCGTCGGCCACCTTGTTGAATCCGGCCACCTCGCCGTCGGGCGGCAGGAGCGCCGCGATCTCCAGCCTGGGCAGGGCGAGCAGGTCCCGGAGCGTGTTTTCATATTCGCGCCGCGTGAGCCGCCGCAGGCGGGATCGTCCACGGGCCGCGATCCGCTTGCGATCGGCCGCGAGCAACTGCGTGTCGAGCCAATCGGTCACGGCCGCGACCTCCTGCCTACCCGGCCGCTCGATGTCGGCCGGCGGCATCTCGCCGGCGGCGATGCGGTCGTGGATCCGCACAAACGTTTTCAGGGTGGCGGCATCGGAGAAATCGCGGGAAACTACGGCCAGATCAAGGCCTGCCTCGGGCGTTTTGCCGGAGTGGCATGCGTAGCAGTGCCGCTCGAAAAAGGTTTCGAGCACGGGCTCCGCGGCCGATGCCACAGCACCGGCAACGGTGGCAACCCACGCCCAGACGGCGATTCCAAACCGACGCCGCATCATGCGTCGAGCCCTCGAAGCGTGCCCGTGCTCGATGAGAACGCATCGGCATCGATACCGAGCTTCTGGAGCATCGTGACGAAGAGATTCGCCAGGGGCTCGTTCCGCGACTCGTCGAAGGCCAGGTGGCCGGGATGCCGGTAGCCACCGCCGGCGAGGATGAGCGGCAGATTCACGTTGGAGTGGGAGTTGGCGTTGCCCAGGCAACTGCCGTAGAGCAGTTGCGTGCGGTCGAGGAGCGAACCGCCCGCTTCGGCCGACTTTTCAAAGGCGTCGATCAGGCCACCGAAGGCCAGCATCTGCGCCTCCTCGATCTTCTTCAGTTCCGCAATCTTTTCCGGCTCGTTGCCATGGTGCGTGAGGCCGTGGGTCTCGTTCTTCACGCCCGGCACGGCGGGCACGACCGAGAAGGTGGCGATTGACAGCGTGGCCACCCGCGTCGAATCGGTCTCGAAGGCCAGCCGCACGAGGTCGAACATTAGCTTCGACTTCTCGATCACGCGATTGGCATCAGCGATATCCTTCGGCTCGGAATAACTCACGGTGGGCTTCGGCCGGCTCTCCCACGCAGCCGAACGGACGAGCCGCTGCTCGAGCTCCCGCACGCTCTGGAAATACTGGTCGAGCCGGCCGCGGTCCTCGGGACCGACCGCCCGTTCGAGCTTTCCGGCCTTGTCGAGCACGAGGTCGAGCACACTGCCGCCGGCCTTGATCCGCCGCAGCGTCGCCGCCTTCTCCTCAGGCGTGCCCGCCACGAAGAGGCTGCGGAAGAGCCGACTGGGGCTCGTCTCGGCAGGAATATCAACGCCAGCCCGCGACACAGCCAGCGTGTTCGAATAGTGGTGCCCCTGCTCCACGGAGAGTGCAAGGAAGGGGAAGCGGGTGTCGAGGCCGATCGACTCGGCGGCAACCTGATCGAGCGACATCCGGTTGCGGAAGCTCGGCTGGCCGGGATGCGGGGCACCTGTGAGGAAGCACTGCCCGGCATGGTGGTTGCCATCCACGTCGGGATGCGAGAGCCCTGAGAAGACGGTAAACCTCCCCCGCTGGCCGGCGAGCAGGTCGAGGTAGGGGCTCGATGGGATGGCAGCCGTCGCGGCAGTAGCAGCCGGCTTGGCAGGAAAGAAAAACTGCGGCATCATCCCGAGCGGCACATGGATGGCGAATAGCCGCTGAGGCGGCGTCGTGACCGCCGCGGCGAGGGCCCGTGCGCGGGCCGACAGTCGAAAGGCGGGCACCATGCCGTCGAGGAGCGGCAGCGCCACTGCGGCGCCGGCAGCCCGCAGGAGAGCGCGGCGGGGAATGGAAGCATGGGTGGGCGACATGGCTGCGTTGTGTCCGAGGATGCGTCGCGTTTTCAGAATGCTTTTTTCAGAATGCTTTACGAAGCCGGTGTGGTCGTCGTCATGGTGAACGGCGTTTGTGTTCTCGACCGCGCCACTTAGACTCAACTTTGAAGTGTAGCGCGGGCCGTCCCCGGACGCGTGTCACAAAAATCGCTACACGACTCGGGGCACCGACGGGGTTGGGCATGGGAATCAGCCGCATTTCGCAGCCCGCGACAGGGGCCTTCAGGTCGGCCCAGTTCTCTGGAATGTGGCTGGTGCTTGCCGCCGCATGGCTTCCGTCTGGCCGCGGACATGCCGGCGTCGAGATCACTGCCGTCGTGGTGGACGGCCGTGAGGTGCCGCTCCCGGCATCCGCAGCCGGAGGGGAGCCCGTCGTCGTCCGCGTTCCGACGACCGCCCGGCAGCTGCGGTTTCTTTTCCAGTCTGAGCCGGTGCCGAACCGAGCGAGTGCCCCTGAGACCTCTCCTGGCCGGCGGCCCGGCACGCGGCTGCGATTTCGGCTCGATGGCGCCGACACCGCCTGGCGGGATCTGCCCGCCAGCGGCCGTGCGCTCCTGCAGTTCGTGGCTGCTGACGGGGCCATGATCGGGGGCGAACAGGCTCTGTTGCCGGGAGAGTCACCGGGCTGGACCGGTCTACCTGAGACCTCCGACTTCGTGCCGCAGGAACTGTCGGCCGTCGCCCCCCCGGGCACCACAGGCGTCGTCTTCTCCATTCTCTCGCACAACGCCGAGCAGGTCGTGGGCTCGATCGCCATCGACGATGTCATCCTGCGGGTCGACCGCGCCGGTGAGTCGGCGGAGGCTCGCCCGCTCACGCCGCTGGAGGTGGACGAGGAGGCCCTGTCTGGCCGCACCAACCCCCGGGGCTGGATCCGGCCTGGCACCCGGCCCGACATGAGCCTGGTAAGGACGCGGCGTGGTCCCACCCCGCATCCGGTCCTAGTGATCGTCGATGACGACCCGACCCGCTTCGGCAACTGGTCGACCGCCAAACCCGATGAGATCGAAGTGCGGCCGGGCGACCGGGTGACTGCCTCGTGGACCGCAGCCCACAGTTTCGGCATCGGCGGAACGGCGGCGGCGAGCTATCCGGCACTGACCGCCGGCACCTACTGGTTTCGCGTGGCCACCTTCACGGCCGGCGGCGAGGCGACCGGGGACGAGGCGAGCCTGTCGGTGGTCGTGGTGCCGCCGTGGCATATGCGCCGCGACGTTTGGATAGCGGCGGCCGCCGCGGCCGCCGCCGGACTGCTGCTCGCCGGCCGGGCCATCGCCACCCGCCGGCTGGCAAGGCGACTCGAGGAGTTGGAACGCAGCCACGCCCTCGAACGCGAACGCTCCCGCATCGCCCGCGATCTGCATGACGAGATCGGCGCCAAGCTCACCGAGATCGCCATGCGGGCCGACACGGTGCGGAGCGAGGTCGATGGCATCGCCCGGCCCGAGGTCGTGCAGCTGGCCGGCGGCATCTGGCAGATCGCCGCCGACTTGGTGCGGAGCGTCGATGCGATCGTCTGGGCGGTCAATCCCGCCCACGACACGCTCGACCGCTTCGCAGCCTATCTCGTGCAGTCGACCGAGCAATTCCTCGACGCCGCCGGCATCGCCATGCGGTTTCAGATCCCGGAGGATCTGCCGGCCGTGCCGCTCGACGGCACGATCCGCCACAGCCTGTTTCTTGCGGCTCGCGAAGCGGAGAACAACGCGGTCAAGCATGCCGGATGCACCACGATGACCATCGCGCTCACGCTCACCGACGGGCTCCTCGAGATCGTGATCACCGACAACGGAAAAGGCTTTGATCCCCACGACCAGAAGGCCACGCCCGACCGCTCGGGCCTGACGAACATGCGACGGCGGATGGAGGAGATCGGCGGCGGCTTTGCGATCGACACAAGCATCGGCCGCGGTACGACCGTGCGGCTCACGCTTCCCCTTCCCGCCGTCCCGCCACCGCGAGGCCCATCATGATGACACGCACCATCGGCGTGGCCGTGGTCGAGGACGACGCCCACCTGCGGCGGAGTTTCGAACGGGTGATCACGGCGGCGGAGGGCTGCCGGCTTGTGGGTGTCTGCGCGACCGTGGCGGAGGCGGTGAGGCGAATTCCGTCACTCGCACCCGATGTCATCCTGATGGATGTCAACCTGCCCGACGGCAACGGCGTCGACTGCGTGGCCGAACTGTCGGGACGGCTCCCCGACACGCAGATCCTGATGGTGACGGCCTATCAGGATCCCGACACGGCATTTCGGGCGATCACAGCCGGGGCCCACGGCTATCTCGTCAAACCGGTGACGGCGCAGAAGCTCGTGGAGGCGATCCGGGAGATCCGCGAGGGGGGCGTGCCGATGAGCCGGGCGGTGGCCAGGAAAGTGATCGCGGCCTTCCGGGCCATGAATGAGCGGCGCGACCAACAGACGCAGCCAGGGCGGGAGGCCAGGCCGCAGGCCGAAGACCGACCGGAGGCGGCGGCCTCCGACTCGATGCTCGCGCCGCGGGAGCAGCAGGTGCTCGAATTCCTGGTAGAGGGCTATTCCTACAAGGAGATCGCGGTGCAACTGGGGCTTTCGACCGGCACGGTCTCGACCTACGTCAATCGCATTTACAAGAAGCTCCACGTGTCGAGCCGGCGCGAGGTCGTGGCCTGGTCGAGGGGGGGCGGCGATCCAAAGAAAAGTGGCCGCTCGTAATCCGGCATGGGCCGCCTCCTGCGGCCGCCTCCCTGCGAAAAGGGGGATGCACTGCCATCAAAGATATGACAGGCACCCGCCCCAGCCTCTCGCTACAGTTTTTTGAGGTGGGTCGTGCATTTTTATCTTTCGTGCTTGGAAGGGGTGTCTCATGGGATCCAGCCTGGGTCGCGTTGTTGTCAGGCGTGGTTTTACGCTCGTGGAGCTGCTCGTCGTGATCGCGATCATCGGCACGCTCGTGGGGCTGCTCCTGCCGGCGGTCCAGTCCGCCCGCGAGGCGGCGCGCATGAGCGCCTGCTCCAACAACCTCAAGCAAAACGGGTTGGCGATGCATAACTACGCTGATGCCAACAAGCAGTTTCCCGCGACGTCGATCGCCGTGACCGGAGACTGTGCCGACGGCACATTCAACGGCGGTATCGCCGCTGGGTTTCGGAACTTCAACGTCGACTTGATGCCGTTCGTGGAAATGCAGGATATCTACTCCAGACTCGATCTCTCGCAGAGCCTGAACAGTCTGACGGTTGGTCCCAGCGGCGTCCACAATCGGTCGATCTTCAGCTCGCTTCGCTACCCGACCCAGCTGTGCCCCAGCAACCCCGCGTCCGCCACGCTCACCGTGGCGCCCTCGCTGTCACCCGCCCCGACCGGCTTTTCCTACGGCGGTGCCGGCTACAAGACGAGCCCCTGCTGCTACGGCCCGATGTGCGGACCGCAGCGGCTCGGAACCATGCTCAACGACTGCACGGCCGCCGGAGGTGGCACCGAGCCGAGCTTCTGCTCGGCCTATGTCAATGTCCCCGGCTGCGGCTCCCCCAACATGGGCGCATACCCGCGAGCTTCGATGAACCCCGGCATGTTCGGAATCATGAGCCGCTTCCAGTGCAAAATGAAGGACGTTTCCGACGGCCTCTCGAAGACGATCATGCTCGCCGAGCGCAAGGCAGACCTGTCTGGCTTTGGCGGTGTCTCGGGTGCGCAATACTACGGCGTCTCGACGCAGGGCCGGATCAACAGCCCTGACATCAATCCTACGGCCGCGCACACCAACACGACCAACCTTCGCTACGCGGCCAGCTACCACCCGGGCGGCGTCGTCTTCTTCTGCATGGGCGACGGTGCGGTCGTCCAGATGTCCGAATCGATCGATTTCCAGCTCTACAACGCCCTCGGCGGCCGCGCCGACAATATTTCCGCGAGCCTCCCGTGAGCCTCATGGAGACCGGGAGCCACACGATGCCTCTGCGACATCTCAACACGACAGCGGCTTTGCTTCTCACGGCTCTCGTACTGCCGCTTTTCGGCTGCGGCAAGGGCGGACCAGAGGGCACCATCCCCGTCTCGGGAACGGTGACTCTCGCCGGCAAGCCGCTACCGAACGGGGCGGTGCACTTCGTGCAGGACGGGGGCTCGCGGACGGTGATGGCGAAGGTGACAGCCGGCAGGTTTTCCACGCATCTCTGGCCAGCGGCCTATGCGGTCGCAGTGACGGGCGATGCTCAGCCGGAACTCCTCGACGAGAAGACCGGGAAGCTGATCCCGCCGCAGCGGATCGTGCCGGAGAAATACATGGCGGCGAGCAAGTCGGGGCTCACGGCGACGATCGACTCCGCGCACCGCACCGTCGCGCTCGATCTCGCGCCGTGACGCTGACGGCCGTGGCTGCTCGGCCGCCGCGACCGTCAGCGGCTTGTTGATCGTCACGATAATTATGACGTGACGCGATTCCACCTCCGAATATTGTTGTGGCATCCCGATCATCGGCGTTTCGATGATCGACCTACATGAGGTCTCTTCATGACTCGTCTCACTTCGCATCTCATCGTGGCGCTCACCGCTGGCTTCACCACCACGGGCCTCGCCGCCTCGCGGCCGGCCTCGGCTCTCGACTATGCCTACTCCACAGCCGAGCCGCAGAAGACCGGCTGGCCGCTCTCAGCCGAGGAGGAGGCCTACGTGCTCAAGCCCGAGTACGAGCGCCGCCCCGGCGCTGAGATCACGCAGCACAAGCCGGAACTCTGGCCCGTCGTGCCCTCCGCCGGCTTCTGGAGCGGCCGCACCTGGCTCGACACCCACGCGAATCTGGTCAAGGTTGCGCAGGCCAACAAGGGCCCGATCGACGTGCTGCTCGTCGGTGACTCGATCACGATGCAGTGGGGCGCCGCCTGGCAGAAGCACTTCGGGACACTGAAGACTGTCAACATCGGCATCGGTGGCGACAAGACGCAGAACGTGCTCTGGCGGCTCGACCACGGCGGCGTCGAGGGCCTTGAGCCGAAACTGTGCGTGCTCATGATCGGCAACAACAACTGCTTCTTCACGCCTGAGACGGGGATCGAACCGGCGGCCAAGGGGATCAAGGCCTGTGCCGACAACCTGCGCGAGAAGTTTCCAAAGTCCCCGGTCGTCGTCGTCAAAGTGCTCCCGGCCCATGCCCCGGGCAACGCCTTCTACGAGGACATCAAGAAGATCAACGCCACCCTCGACGGGCTCTCGCTCGACGCCGACCCGATGGTGCACCTGCTCGATCTCACAGCCGACTTCGTGAATGCCGACGGCACGCTCAAGAAGCATTTCTTCTCGCCTGACACGATCCACCTCACGCAGGAGGGGGGCTACGAGCTCTATGCCACGAAGCTCAAGCCGCTGCTCGATCGGCTCCTTTCCCGTTGATTCCGCCGCATCCTTCAGCTGAAAGAGGGGTTCATCGCTGACCGGCCCGGTTTTCCACTAGGCTGTGGCGAGCCGCTGGCCCCGTGTCCTGATCGCACGACACTGCCATGGCCGGCTTAGGAACTCGGCACACGGTTGCCCCCGCCGACCCCGCGTCATGCCCCTCCCCCGCCACCTCCGCACGGTCTTCACCGTCTGCTTCTGGGCGTATGGACTCTTCCTCCTGATCGCCACGCACGCACCCGCTCGCGACGTGCAGTTCATCGTGCGGGCCGCCGACTACGGCCTGCTCGACCCTGACAAGCTCCTGCACATGGCGGCCTATGGCGTGCTGGGCCTGCTCGCGGCCCTCGCCTACGGCGGCCGGTGGCAGACCACGTTGCCTGCTGCGATCGCGCTGCTTGCCATGCTCGCTGCGTGGGGCATCGTGGACGAAGTGACCCAGCCATTGTTCGGCCGGTTGGCCGATGCAAGCGACTTTGTCTGCGATCTCATCGGCGGCGCGATCGGCCTGGCGGCCGGGTTCGCCGCCTCCCGCTTGTTCGCCACATCCCGCTGGCCTTCGCGGGACTAGCTGGCGGTCTACAGCGCGTCTTCCGTGCGGAGCGTGACCTCGATCAGCCGCTCGAGCGCTTGCGCGGGGGATTCGTGGGGGAAATTACTGAGCACCACTTCCTTGGCGTAGAGCTTGCCGATATATCGCCGGTGCTTGCCGACCGAGGATTTGCTGGCCAGAAAATCGCGGTGTGCCGAATTGATGATGATCTCGTTGGCCTTGGCGTCATATCGCGACCGCCATGCCTGGCCGTGCTCCGGCTCCAGGCGATAGGACGGCAGGCCGCGGCTTCCCGGCCCGTTGCCATCGGCCGCCTCGTCGTCCAGGAATTTCACGGTCACCCGATCCGAGATCTCCCGAGCCTGCCTCTGTTCCGCCGCCGCGGCATCTCCAGCGACGGCCCCCCAGGCGTCACGAGCGACAGCGGCACTGGCACTGTGCGTACCATCGATTTCCCGCGCGACCACCTCGACTGTCACCGCGCCGAGCGCGTCTGCTGCGACCCGGCAGGTCGCCTCTTCTGCACCCTCAAGCTCGTCTGCACCCTCGAGTTGGCCCTCGCCCTCGACCACCCGCCACGCAAACAGCACCCCATCAGGGATCGCCATGCCGAGCGCGTCTCGGGCCACCGCCGTGAGCTGGCACGCACCGCCCGGCGGCCGACGCGGATGCCGGGGAGAGATCCGCACACTGTGCAGCGGGCCGGGATCGAGAGGCAGGAGCGGCTGGGCGGCCGAGGGGTGTTCGCCGGCCGTGCGGATGGACTCGTCCGGATCGCCAGGCAAAGACTCACCGCGGCCGCCGGGGCGATTGCCCAGTGCCGGCGCTTGAGCGGGGATGTCAAAAAAGATGTAGTCGGCCGAGGGCAGGTCGGAGAGCGCGGTCACAAACGCCTTGTGCACCTGCTTGAGAATCTGCCGGCTGGCCCGGTCGGTCTCCGCCTGCTCCCGTTGCTCGAGCGCCGCAAGAATCTCCGGCTCAAGCGCCGCGGCGGCCGCGACGAATGCGTCGAAGGCCTCGTCGGCGATGATCCCTGAACGGGTGCCGGGGGCGAGCAAGAGCGGATCAAAATCGAGCAGTCCCTCGAGGCGTCCGTCGTTCCAGGGCGCATGCTGGAAGGGAAGCAGCTCGCAGACATCCCTGAGCACCCGCGTGCCATCCTTGCACAGCGCGATTGCCGCATCGGGCTGGCTCGACTCGCACCGCATGTAGAGTTCCACGTGCACGTCGCCAAGCGGGGTCTTGCACCGCCGAGGAATCTC
>CANHYS010000005.1 GCA_947464585.1 Planctomycetaceae bacterium
CGGCCTCGTCGCCGGTCGCGACATGTCGGTCGTGTCGTGCCAGAATGAGCGGAGTCTCATCGCCGGGCTCTGGCCGAGCCTGGCCACGATCGACGTGCACCCGCAGCGGATCGGCAGGATGGCGGTCGACCTGCTTTCCCGGCGGATTTCCGGTGAATTTAGCGGGAGCGAGGTGCAGATCAGCGTCTGCCCCACGTTCATCCCCGGAGGGTCGCTGTCGCGGTGCCGAGATTCGCGGAGAGCTGCCCAACAAGAGCCGAAGCGACGTCCGTGAGGCAGGGGCTCCGCTGCGCCGCGGATGCCCATCGACAGGAGATCGCTGCGTCAAGCAGCGGCTGTGCTTGCATTCGGCCCCAAGAGCCGCTGTCGCAAAGGGTCTCGATTACCTCGCGCTCCCCGCAAAATAGTTGTCGCGGCTCGCGCCATCCTTGCGGCTGATTTCGTGCTCACCCTTTTTCGTGAGGATGGTCGCGCCTTTGCGTCGCAACACGAACCGCTGGACGCCGGGGCTGAATGGCGTCGAGACGTGATGGACGCCGGCGGGCAGCTCGAACTTCTTCGTCGTTGGTCCGCTGTGGAGCGAGAGCTGAGCCGGCGCGGTCAAGAAGACGGTCACAAAGAGATGGTCGAGCAGTGAGTCCGCTCCCTGAGGTCTGCCGCGCCCCCCGCTTTCATCGGCCATCTTGACGGTGATGGGGAGGGCCGCTGGATGGAGGCGATAAAAGTAAAAGAGATTGTCTTCGGAGATGGCCGGCGGCACACCTGTCTTGAACCACTCGATGTAGTAGCGACTGGCATCGAGATAGGCGACGTGCGAGAGCATCTTCCCGCCGTAATGACCGCCCCAGAGCGACGTCTCGGATGGCCGGCCAAACGGTGCGAGATAGGTGGATTCGCCCCAATCGTTCCACGTCACCAGTTCCACCCATGTCGCGTCGCTGCGGATGGCACTCTCCCATTCCTTCGCCATGCCCTCGAAACCGCGAGTTTCGTAACAGCGGAAATTGCCGCCATTGGCTCGGTAGTAGGGCGTGACGCTTGCCATGAAGACCTTTCCAAGCCTCCGCCAGGCCGCGGCATGGATCGCATTGCACCTCGCGATTTGGTCGCCGTTGCCTGCGGCCCCGAAGAAGAAATAGCCGTCCACGTCCGGGAAGTCGCGAGTCAACTGCGCCGCGTGAGCCTCGGTGGGCAGTTCGGTCATGTTGGGGTTGGGATAGTAGAAGGGCACGTAAAAAGTTCCCTCGTCATGTGCGGCGCGAATGAGCCGTCTGCCCTCCGCATGATCGTCGCCCCCCTGTCCCCCGAAGGTCGAGAGCACGGGCCGGCCATCGTGACGAAACTGGTTGGGATGGTCCTTCACGCTGCGGACGACGTCTTGCATTTCGGCCAGAGCTTCGCCGTCGAGCGAGACGAACAGGGAAAAACCGGTGCCGAGTCGTTTCGCCGCCTCATACATCTGCAGCGTGCGGGCTTGGTAGTGCGGCTCGCGCTTCTTCCAACCGCCGCAGTTGAGTGCAAAGCCGTCGATGCCTCGCTTCTGTGCCGCCTCGATTTCGCGATTGTAGTCGTCGACCGTCGCTGATCCACCTGCGGTAGGGCAGCACACCATGTAATGCGCGAACACTTTTTTGTCGGGCAGGGGCCCCGGTCCATCGGCCAGCGCGGCGGCCGGCCGCACCGCCAGCGCCGTGAGCAGCCAGACCGCGAGAAGGGAAACGTATTTCATGGATTCATGGAGCCAGTGGTGTCATGGTGCGCCGGCCGCAGGGCGTTCCTCGAGCGAAGCGTCGAACGCGGTCGTCTGCTCAGCATCCGGAGGATAAGTCGGTTGGCCGCACTGCGGCAAGCGTCGGCGATCTGGTGTGGCAGCCGTCACAGGCGGTGAATGTCGATCGCTGGACGACGTTCGAAGGACGAGGAAGCGTGTTGCGCTTAGTTGCGCAAAATCGTCGCGCGAAGTCCATTGTGTGACATAAAATAGATCGAAGGCTGCGGTTTTGCGCCGTCGGTTTTGCGGCATCGAAGGCAAGGGGAAAACGGCGCGGGGGTGGCCCCCGTTCCATGCGGCGTGTCGAACAGTTGCCAGTCTCTCGATGACGGCTCGATAACGGAAGGACATGAGACATGCGTACTCGCAATGGGTGGTCTGCGACGGTAGCAACCAACAGCCGTAGCCGTAGCCAAGTGGATCGAACGGCTGCATCACGGGGGTTCACGCTCGTCGAGCTTTTGGTCGTGATTGCCATCATCGGCACGCTCGTGGGGTTGCTCCTGCCGGCGGTGCAATCGGCCCGTGAGTCGGCTCGCCGCAGCGCGTGCCAAAACAATCTCAAGCAGCTCGGCGTGGCGTTGCATAACTACCACGACGCGATGCGGGCATTTCCCAGGGGGAACAAGTGCACCACGTCGGCCCTCCCGCCGACGTCCGGGTCAGCCGGTGACCCAACGGCCACCCGCGAACCGTGGACGGTTGCCATCCTGCCGTATGCGGAGAATGTCGCCTTGTACAACAGGTTCGACCTCAATCAAGCTTTTTCCAGCCACTTGAGTCTAAGTCGGCAGGAAGCGACGCTTCCCGGTACGAATCCCAATCCGGCTGCGCAAAACACCACGAACCCGATCTTCCAGTGTCCCTCGGATCCGGAGCTCCCCGCATCGCCGCTCAAGAACAACTACTTCGGCGTGATGGGGGGCGTGACGGCGGGCGGCCAGGGAGCGGCCTGGACCGCCGCCTCGAGTGCGCCGTATGAGATTTACAACAACGGGATCCTGTTTCTCAACTCGGCGAGGGGCATCAAAAACATCACCGACGGCACCTCGAAGACGTTTCTCGTCGGTGAGACGATCTACCAATACAACCTTCCGACGGAAAAGTTTTTCGGCTGGGGGCAGGGCGCCCGAACTAACTCGGATGGTCTGAAGTGTTGGCTGCAAAACGTGGCCGCCACCAAGAGTCGGATGAATAGCAAGCCTGAGCAGGACGCCGCCGGCACTCACCCGCACGTGATCTGGCAGACCACGTTCAGCAGCAGCCATCCGGGCGGCACGCAGTTCTTGACCGCCGACGGCGGCGTGTCGTTTGTCTCGGAAACCGTCAACCTGACGATCTACCGGCAGATGGGGGTGGTGAACGATGGTGCTCCCGTCGGCGGAGACGCGCTGTGACGGATTCGTGCATTCCGACGATGGGGCATGCTATCCACCTCAGGCATCGCGTTGCGCCGATCGTGATACCCCGGCGGCAATCCATGCGTTCACGACGTCTCGCCGTGTGGACTGCCATCGGTGGCTGCTGCATCGTGGCCGTGCTGGCCGGCTGCAGCCGCGGCAAAAGCGTTGAACGGTTTCCCGTCGCGGGGAGCGTGACCCACAACGGCCAGCCTGTGCCGCGGGGGGCGGTGTGGTTCGAGCCAACCGCTTCCGTCGGCACGATCGCCGCCACCGGCTTTGCCGTGATCGAGAGTGGCACCTACCGGACGCCGCCAGACACGTCGCCGGGGAAGGGGCTCTATAGGGTGCGGATCATCGGCCGCGACGGCACGCCGCCGACGGAGAAGGACTCGGCCGAGATGATGCCGGGCCAGAAGTTCCTTGGCCGGCCGGTGTTTCCCGAGTACACGACGACCATAGAACTGACCGGCAGCAACGCTCCGCTCGATCTCATCGTGCCCGCCCAGTAATGAAAAGGGGGCGCAGCTCTTTTTGGAGTTCGTTGCGCTTAGTTGCGCAAAATCGTCCTGATAAGTCCGTGCGTGGCCGTAAAATCGAGAAGGTGGAGGCAGTGAGATATGGTGCGGGGGGTGGCCCCCGTTCCCTGCGGCGTGTCGAACAGTTGCCAGTCTCTCGATGACGGCTCGATAACGGAAGGACATGAGACATGCGTAATCGCAATGGGTGGTCTGCGACGATAGCAACCAACAGCCGTAACCGTAGCCGAGTCGATCGAGCGGCTGCATCACGGGGGTTCACGCTCGTCGAGCTCTTGGTCGTGATCGCCATCATCGGCACGCTCGTGGGGCTGCTCCTGCCGGCGGTGCAATCGGCCCGTGAGGCAGCGCGACAATCGTCGTGCAGCAACAACCTCAAGCAGCAGGCCCTCGGAGTTCACGGCTACCACGACGTGGTGAAGCGCCTGCCGCCGTACCGGATCGCCGAACACAAGGCCACGTGGAACGTCCTCATCCTGCCGTATATCGAGGAGGTCGCCTTCTATGGCGAGTGGGATCTGCGGAAGTGCGCCTACGACATTGCGGCTGCCACCCGCTCGCGGGTGCTGCCTGTCTACGTCTGCCCGACCCGGGGCACGGGCCGCCCGCTGGTGAACGAAGTCCCGGATTCAAGCCACCCCCACGGCTCGGGCCCTTTCTTATTCGCGTACGGCGACTACGCGGCGACGGGAGGTACGGTGTACGTGTCCCCCCCAAACCTGTTGGATGGCGCGATGGTCAGTGGCCGCGTCAGAGATGGCACGGCTGAAACCACAGTTCAGAGCAGCATTGCTCAGGTGCTCGACAAGCCCTGGTATTCGGTCACGGGCTTCACCCATATCGTTGACGGCCTCTCGAAGACGTTGCTGCTCTCCGAGCGAACCCGCGGGGAGGCGGCGGCTGTTGGAATCTACAATGGAGACAGCAGTGGCGCTATCTATGGCAGCCCTACCTATCCAATGGCCATCGATCCAACGACACGGTACTCCATGGGCTCAGACCACCCTGCGGGCTGTCAGGTGGCGTTCTGCGACGGCAGCACGCGGACGCTTCAGGTTGAGATGAGCGCCACAGTGCTCGGCCAGTTGGTCACCCGCCGCGGCGGCGAGACCGTTTCGCTGGAGGGATTCTAGGATGCCGCGGTGGACTTGCGGGATCGCGGCCGCAATCGCTTTGCTGTCGTCAGGCTGCGGTGTCGGTGAGCGGATGCACGCTGTCAGCGGGCGGGTGACCGCCGCCGACGGGGAGGCTCTGTCTAACGTGCGGGTGGTGTTCATCGCCAAGGAGCGGTCGCTGACCGCCACCGGCCGCACCGATGCCGACGGCCGCTATACGCTCGGCACCAAGCAGGTGGGGGGCGGAGCGCCGGCGGGCGACTACACCGTCTTGGTTTTTGACGATGACCGTGGCAACGACATCGATCATCTACGGCCTTCACGGATCGCAGCCCGCTACGCCACCCCAGCCGCAAGCGGCCTGTCGGCCCGCATCGAATCGGGCGTGGGCCCGATCGACCTGGTTCTCGAAGAGTGATGAAAAGGGGACGCAGCTCTTTTTTGGAGCGGTGCCCCATCGCTCCCGAAACCCATCAGCCCCGTAGCCACTGCCGGGCGTCGAGATCGTGGAGCACGGGGATCGTGAGCCGCCGTTTGATCGCACCCTTGTCGAGTGCGATCTCCACGAGACGGTCGAAGGAGACCCGCGGCAGGATGTGGGAATAGACATCGATTTTCATCGGTTTCCATGTTGTACCGAGGCCCTGCGTGTTGCGGTTAGTTGCGCAAAAACATCGCGCAGCCGCCCGTCCGGCCGGCTTATGATCGAAGCGGTGGAACGCGGACAGAAGCCTTCGAGGCGACGACATGGACTCGTATCTTCTCGGTCGTGCTGCTCCGCCTTCGTCGCTGTGGATCGCGGCGGTAACGGTCGCGGCGGCCGCCGCAGCCCAAGCTGCCCCACCGGGCCCCGACTTTTCCCGTGACATCCGGCCGATCCTCGCCGAATACTGCCTGGCCTGCCACGGCCCGGACGCCGCCGTGCGCGAGGCGGACTTGAGGCTCGACGATCGCGAGTCGGCCACCGGGGCCCTGCCGAGCGGCGCGGTGGCAGTCGTGCCCGGCAGGCTCGAAGCCAGCGCGGTCATCCACCGGATCGAGTCGGACGATCCCGACACGGTCATGCCGCCCCCCGAGTCGGGCAAGCGGCTGCCGGCGGCCGCGCGGGAACTCCTGCGGGCGTGGATCGAGGCGGGGGCGAACTACCAGGGACACTGGGCGTTTCGCCCGCCGCAGCCGCCGCCGGTTCCGACCGTCGAAGACGCTTCCTGGGTACGGTCGCCGATCGACGCCTTCGTCCTCGAACGGCTCGAGAAGGCGAACGTGCGGCCGGCCCCCGAGGCCCCGCGGCACACGTTGCTCCGCAGGCTGTCGCTCGACCTCACGGGCCTACCGCCCACGGTCGCGGAACTCGACGCCTTCCTCGCCGACGATTCCCCGCAGGCCTACGAGCGGGCCGTGGACCGGCTTCTCGCCTCTCCGCACTGCGCCGAGAAGCTGGCGATGGAATGGCTCGACCTGGCCCGCTTCGGCGATTCGAGTGGCTACCAGGATGACGGCGACCGGCCCAACCATCCCTACCGCGACGCCGTCATCGAGGCGTTTCACGCCAACATGCCCTTCGACCAGTTCACGATCGAGTCGCTTGCCGGCGACCTGTTGCCCGACGCCACCGTCATGCAAAAGGTCCGCTCGGGATTCAACCGGCTCCACCGCTCCAACGAGGAGACAGGCTCCGACCCGGAGGAGTTTCGCGTCGTCTACGCGATCGATCGCACCAACACCGCGGCTGCGACCTGGATGGGCGTCACGTTCGGCTGCACGCAGTGCCACGACCACAAGTACGACCCGTTCTCCCAGCGGGAGTACTACCAGCTCCTGGCCTTTTTCAACAGCCTCCGCGGCGAGGTGCCCGTCGGCAAGGAGGCCTCTCCACCGTTCATCACGGCGTATTCCGAGCAGGATCGGCGGCGGCTCGAAGAGATCGACCGGGAGATTGCGGCAGTCGAGGAAGCTCGTGCCCGGGAAATCGCGTCGGCGGTCGCTCGATTCGAGGAGTGGCTCGCCGACCCACTCGCGGCCCCAGGATTGCATCCGGATTCGATCGGAGGGGTGGTCGCTCGCGGCCCCCGACGAAGCTTCTTCGCCGACACCTCGCTCGCCGCCGGCCTCTCTTTCGACACGCCGCTCCGCGGCCGCGGCAGCCTGGTCGTCGTGAAGGCCGACAACAGCGACACGGAGGTGGGCCACTTCGCCCACGCTGCCTCCGAGACCGCTCTGCCCGGCGTGGGGATCGTCATCGCCGAAGGGCCACGGGTCGTCGCCCGTTTCGCGGCGGCTGACGGCGCCGTGCTCCACGGCGCGGCTATCGCCGCGAAGTATGGCGAGGCCTACGAATGGTCCTACGCCTACGACCCTGGCGACGGCAAGCTCGCGGTGGAACTGCGGAGCGGCAATGACAAAAGCGGCAAGGACACAGTTGTGGAGCGATCGGAACTGGTCGTTCCCGCCGAGCGTCGCAAGACGGCGGTCGCGATCGACTCCTTCGGCATCTCGACCCGCGGCTTGCAGGGCCGCGCGGGCCCTATGGTTCTCGTCATCGACGATCTCGAATACACCGCGTCGCCTGCCGGCCCGCCGCGACGGGAGAATTTCGCGCCCGACCCCTGCTGGAAGGGACTCGGCAACGTCGCCGATGGCCACGATTTCGGGCTGCGGGTCGGGCGACTCGTCCGTGCGGGCGTGTCGTCGGCCGCGGTCGAACGGCTCCGCGGGCCGCAGGCCGCCGGTCTCGAGCCGCCCCAACTCGCCGCCCTCCGCGACGTCTATGTGGAACGGGCCATCCCACAGCCCGCCAGCGACATCGAAAAGATGAAGTTACTGCGCGGACAGCGGGTGGAGATCGCAGCCCGTGGGGCGAGGGCGTTTGTCTGGGAGGAGGATACGCCCCGACCGACGCACGTGCTCCGGCGGGGCGACTTCCTGCAGCCGGGCGAATCGGTGGAGCGGGGCGTGCCCGCGGTGTTTCCGCCGCTCGCGGCCGACTCGCCGCGGGATCGGCTCGCCCTGGCCCGCTGGCTGCTACGGGACGACCATCCCCTCACGGCCCGCGTCGCTGTCAACCGCTACTGGAAGCTCGTGTTCGGCGTCGGCCTCGTCCGTACGCCGGAGGATTTCGGCACCCGGGGGGAACTGCCCACGCATCCAGAACTGCTCGACTGGCTGGCGGTCGAATTTCGCGAGCCCTGCGACGGCGGGCGAGCCTGGGATGTCAGGCGGCTCCTGAAGATGCTCGTGATGTCGTCGACCTACCGGCAGTCGTCGGCGGTGTCCCGGCCGGTCCGCGACCACGATCCCGACAACCGGCTGCTCGCCCGCGGCTCACGGTATCGCCTCTCGGCGGAGGAGATCCGCGACGCGGCCCTCGTCTCATCCGGCCTGCTCGTGCGGACGGTGGGCGGCCGCAGCGTCTATCCCTATCAGCCCGAGCATCTCTATCGCGCCTTGGAGGATGACGCGGGGGATCTGAAGTGGCCGACGGAGCGGGGTTCCGATCTCTACCGCCGCGGGCTCTACACGTTCATCCGGCGGACGATTCCCTATCCCCTCTTCCAGACGTTCGACATGTCGGGACGCAGCGAGTGCACGATCGTCCGGCCGCGAACCAACACGCCCCTGCAGGCCCTCGTGACGCTCAATAACCCGACGTTCGTCGAGGCGACCCGCGTGATCGCGGAGGAGGTCGTCGGGATGAAGGGCTCCGACGACGCATCGCGACTCGACGAGGTCTGCCGGCGGATCCTTTCCCGAACGCCGAGCCCGGCCGAGCGGGAGCTGCTCATGCGGCTCCTGCGCGACGAGCAGGAACGGTTTCGCTCGCAACCTACCGACGCTGACCTTCTCGCCACGCAGGGGGCGGCGCCGCAGCGGGCGGACCTTGACCGTGTCGCGGTCGCCGCGTGGGCCACGGTGGCCAGCGCCGTGATCAACACCGACGAGGCGATCACCCGCGAGTAGACATGACGTTTTCGGAGCCCTGGCGATGAACCACGAAAGCATTTCGGCAGCCTGGAGAACGGCCTGCCGGAGGCAATTTCTCCTGCACTCCTCTCGCGGTCTCGGGATGGCCGCGCTCGCCTCGCTACTCCCCGGCACGGGAAGCGGCCGCGAAGCGTCGCTCTTCGCAGCCACAGGCCATACCGCGGCCCGTGCCAAGAGCGTGATCTTCGTGTTTCTCTCCGGCGGGCCCTCGCAGATGGATCTCTTCGATCCCAAGCCCCGGCTGCAGGCCGACAACGGCAAGGAGATTCCCAAGAGCGTCGTCGGCATGCAGCGGCTGACGACCATGACCAGTGGCCAGGCGAGTTTTCCACTCGCCGGCTCGCACTTCGACTTCTCGCGGCAGGGCGATGCGGGTCTCGAGGTCTCGGAGCTGCTGCCCCATCTTTCCGGCATTGTGGATAGGCTCACCGTGATCCGCTCGATGCACACCGAGCCGATCAACCACGATCCGGCCGTGACGTTCCTGCAGACGGGCAGTCCGATCAGCGGCCGGGCGTGCATGGGCTCGTGGGTCTCGTACGGCCTCGGGTCGGAGAACGCCGATCTGCCGGCGTTCGTCGTCATGCTCTCCGGAGTTGCCCAGGGGGGGCAGCCGTTGCTCACGAGGTACTGGCACAGCGGCTTCCTGCCCGGGCAGCACCAGGGCGTTCAGCTCCGGGCCGACCGCGAGCCCGTGATCGACCTCGCCGATCCGCCGGGCCTCACTCGCGACGACCGTCGCCGCATCGTCGCAGCCGCGTCGGGCCTCAATCGCCTCAAGCTCGAAAAGGGCTTCGATCCCGAGATCGAGGCCCGCATCAACGCCTTCGAGATGGCCTTCCGCATGCAGGCGTCGGTGCCGGAACTGGTCGACGTCCGCGACGAGCCGCGGCACGTGCTCGAGATGTACGGGATCGAATCCGACGCGCCGTCGTTCGCCCGCAACTGCCTGCTTGCCCGCCGGCTCGTGGAGCGGGGCGTGCGGTTCGTGCAGCTCTATGACAAGGATTGGGATCACCATGGTGATTTGCCCAAGAACCTCCGCCGCAAGACCAAGGAGACCGACCAGGGCCTGGCAGCGCTCGTCCGCGACCTCGACCAACGCGGGCTGCTCGACGAGACGCTCGTCGTCTGCGGTGGCGAGTTTGGCCGCACGGCCTACACGCAGGGGAAGCTCACGGCCGACACCTACGGCCGCGACCACCATCCCCGCTGCTTCACGATGTGGCTGGCCGGCGGCGGCATCCGGCGCGGGGCGGTCGTGGGGAAGACCGACGACTACTCCTACAACATCGTCGAGGATCCAATCCACGTCCACGACCTGCAGGCCACGATCCTGCACTGCCTGGGCGTCGACCACCGGCGGCTCACCTACCGGTTCCAGGGCCGGGATTTCCGCCTCACCGACGTACATGGCAACGTCGTTACGAAGATCCTGACATGAGACAAATCTTCGGGGTCCTGGAGAGCACGTGTTGCCCCTCGTTGCGCAGAAATTCGATCGGCTGGATGAACAGAGCCCGCACTCTGCCGATGTGACATACGTCGCGCACACCCCGCCCCACTTGCTGCCATGAAGAACCCGATGACGAAAGCCACGTCGCAGACTCAGTATGCTGTCTCATGGCGAGGCGCGGGCTCAGGCGTCTTTCTGCCGGCAGTGCGTCTGCTCACGATCTTCGTGATGGCAACGCTGTCGCGATCCGCATCAGCCGCCGGCTTCGACGTCGCCGGCACCGATCCCGACGCGATCCCGGTCGTGCCCGCGGGGTTTGTGGCCACGATGCCGGCCCGCGAGCCGCTCGTGCGGAACGTGTCGATGCTTGTCTTCGATAACCGCGGCCAACTCTTCGTGGCGATGGGCCCGCAGTATCGCCATCCGCGGGACAACACGCCGGGCGACGCGATCGTGAGGCTCGTCGACGCCGACGGCGACGGCACGTTCGATGCGACGAAGCCCTTTGCCGGCCCGTTCCATTGCGTGCAGGGGATGGCCTGGAAGCAGGGGCCGCGGGGGCCGGAGCTCTGGGTCGCCAACGCACCGGACCTCACGGTCGCACGCGACACCGACGGTGACGGCGAGGCCGATGAATACGTGCGGATCGCCACGGGCCTGGGCACGCTTGAACACGCGCTCGACGCGATCACGTTCGCACCCGACGGGTTCGCCTATTTCGGCAAGGGTGACACCCCCGTCTTCGGCAACGCGCCGCGGGCCTTCCGCGATCTCGCGCAGGTCGAAGCGGGCGCAGGCGCGGTGGACGATCCGGAACCGGTCACGTTCCCGCGGGCGGAGTGGCCGGCGGCCTGGCGGGCGAGCTACCGGTTTCCCACCGACGGCCACACCGGCGGTGGCATCCTCCGGTGCAACGCGAGCGGGAAACATCTCGCGATCGTCTGCCGCGGCTGTCGCAATCCGTGGGGCATGGCCTTTGACGACAGCTTCGACTGGCTCGCGACCGATCAGGACGATGTCGGTGGCGACCGGTTCCTGATGCCATTTATGGGCGCCCACTTCGGCATGCGGCATCGCTGGAACAACTCCTGGACCGGCGAGGGCACCCTCGCGAGCGTGCCGGCGAGCGGGCCGCTCGCGGAGGGCTCGGGGACGGGAGTTCTTTTCTACGATTCGCGCGAGTTCCCCGAGACATATCGCAATGTCTTGTACCGGGCCGACTGGCTGCGGGGCACGGTCGAGATCTTCCGTCGCGAGTGGCACGGCGCGCTCCTCATGCCCGCGGGCGGACGTGCCGAGCCGTTCGTGTCGCTCGGCGACACGAAGCCGCTCTTTCGGCCGACGGGGATGGCCGTGGGCCCCGATGGGGCGATCTGGATCGGCGGCTGGGGCTCGAACTACGGCTGGAATGGCGAAAAGACCGAGGGCCGCGTGTTTCGGATCGCCGCCGAGGGAGGAACGTCGCTTGCCGCCGCAGCCGCAAAGCTCGCCGCCCGACCTGCGGTCGAATCGCGGCCGGTCGCCGACGTGGCCGATGACTTCGAGTCGCCGATCGTGGCGGTGCGGGTGGCGGCGCAGGACGAACTCCTGCGGCGTGCCTCCGGTGGCGATTCGCAGGCAGCGGCCGCGCAACGCGAGATTGCCGCACTCGCCGCCGCTGCTATCAAAGATCCCGGCCGCGAGGCCCGGCAGACCTGGTTCCTCTGGACGCTCGGCCGGATCGCTGCCGACGACGCCGCTGGGGATGCCTTCTTCACGCGGATCGTCGAGGCAAAGGACGCCGTCCCCTCCGAAACGAGTCACATCCAGGCCGTGCGGATCCTCGCCTATCGCGTGGCGGGCCGCTCGGGCGACGCCCGCACATTGCCGCCGTGCGTGATCGCCCGCTTGACCGACCGTTCGCCGCGGGTGCGGTTCGCGGCGTTACTCGCCGCCGCCAGCGTGGCCGATCGTGTTGCCGTGCCGGCGATCATCGACGCCGCGGCTGATGAATCCGACCGGCTCGTTCACTATGCCGCCTGGACCGCGCTTCGCAATCTCGCGCCACCCGACGAACTCCGCGGCCTGCTCGCCGATGGACGGGCCGGCGTGCGGCTGGCGGCACTTCTCGCCCTGCTCGATCTCGGCCGGCTCGACGGGCCGGCCGTGGTCTCCCTCTCCAAGGATGCCGATGAACGCGTGTCGCAGACGGCCACGACCTGGCTTGCGAACACCGGCTTCGGCCTCGACGACCCCGCCGCGGTGCTCGCCACGATCAAACGGCTCGACAATCGCCATGTCGATTACCATTTGCGGCTCGCCCTGCTGAGGAAGCTCGAGGGGAAGGCGATCGACGGCGGCGTGCGGGCCGACCTCGAAAAAATGTACGTCGGCCAGTATCACTCGGCGGGGATGAACGACGAAGAGGTCGTGCCGCAGGAAAAGTCGCAGGAGATCGCGGCTGTGCTCTGGGCGGTGAAGCCCGACCGCCGCGCCGCCGAAACCGCCTGGGAACTGCTCGGCCACGGCTGGCCGATGCTCGCCGACTCGGTCGCAGCGGGCTATTTGAAACTCGGCGCTGAAGGGCTGGCCGTGCTCGCAGAAAAAATCCCCATAGCCGATGCGGCCCGGCGGGATCGCGGCGTCGAGGCGCTCGCTGGATATGCCGCGGACGGGCGGGGGCTCGCGGCGAGTGAGCCGCTCGTTGCGGCGCTCGCCACCGCCTGGGACAAAAACCCTCAGCCGGGCTTCCGCGCGAAGGTGCTCGCGTGCCTCGCCGCGATCGATCCGGCTTTCTGGCAGGCTGCGCCTGCGGCCCGCACTCGCGCCGAAAAACTGCTCCTCGCCGCGGCGGCCGATCCCGACCCGCGACTGCTCGACCGCGCGCCTTTCGTCGCTTCGATCCTGGGCGTGCCCACGCCAAAACTCGCCGAGCCCCGGCCGCCGGCTAAGGCCGACGCCGTGCTCGGCCGACTCAAGGATGCCGATCCGGCCCGCGGGGCAAAACTTTTCGCCGACGCCCGCGGGGCCAACTGTGCCGCCTGCCATCGGGCGGGCGACCATGGCGTAGGCGGCATCGGCCCCGAACTCTCCGACATCGGCCTGCGGGCGGCGCCGGCTGCGATCGTGGAGTCGATCCTGAAGCCGAGCGTCACGATCATCGAGGGCTACAGAGTGAGCACGCTCGTGCTCGACGACGGCCGCAGCCTCACGGGCCTCGTGCTCGACGATACGCCCGACACGGTTCGCGTGATCGACGGAGAGGGCCGTTCGACTTCGGTGCGCAAAGACGCGATCGAGGAGCGGGCGGTGCAACAGGTGTCGCTCATGCCGGCGGGCTACGACCGCACGCTCACGCCCGCTGAACTAGCCGACCTCGTCGCCTTCCTGCTCACCCAGAAACGCCCCGCCGGCCAGGTCGCGGCCGTCCCGTGACACACATTCCGATAATCGTTTGCTGTATCTTCCCCACTTGAATCCCCGGAGCACCCGATGACCGCGCCCGCTTTCAACGGCCATGTCGCCCGCCCGTCGCTCGCCGCTCATGCCTCCCCCTGGCGCAGTCGTCCCTGGAGCGGCGTCTATCCCGCGACGCTCTGCCCGTTCCACGACGACGAGTCGATCGACGAGGAGGGTCTCGTGGCCTCGATCGAAGATGTGGCGAGCGTGCCCGGCATCGAGGGCGTGGTCTGCAATGGCCACACCGGCGAGATCATGTCGCTCTCTCCGACGGAGCGGGCTCACGTGACGCGGTTCGTGGCCGAGGGGGTCGCGCGGGCCAACGCGAAGACCGGCCGCACGGTAAAAGTGATTACTGGAGTGTCGGCCGAGGGGAGCCAGGAGGCGATCGACCATGCGATCGCGGCCCGCGAGGCCGGCGCGGAGACTATCCTGCTCATGCCGCCGCACCATTGGCTGCGGTTTGGCCGATCGAGTGCGACCGCCGTGGGCTTCGTCGAAGACGTGGCCGCGGGGAGCGGTGTGTCGATCATCGTCCACCAATATCCGGCGTGGACGAAGGCCGGCTACACGCTCGCCGAGATGCAGGAGATGGTGAAGCTGCCCGAGGTGGTGATGGTGAAGATGGGCACCCGCGACATGGCCCGCTGGCGGTATGACTACGAGCAGCTCAAGGCGGTCGCGCCGCACGTCTCGATCACCACCTGCCACGACGAGTTTCTGCTCGCCACGCTCCTCGAAGGAGCCGACGGGGCCCTCATCGGCTTCGCAGGCTTTGTGCCAGAGCTGATGGTGGAGCTCGTGCATGCGGCGCTCGATGGCGATCTCGCTCGGGCCCGCAAAGCGGGCGACATCGTGGCGCCGCTCGCGCGGATCGTCTACGCGTTCGGCGAGCCGGGCTGCGGGGCCCATCAGCGGATGAAGGCGGCCAAGTGGCTCCTCGGAAAATTCCCGAGCCCGGTCTTTCGCCGTCCGATGCGGCCGCTCTCCACCGAGCAGCTCGCGACGATCAGGCAGGGACTCGAGGCGATCGGGTTCACCTGCCCGGTCGATCCCGCCGCGGCCCCGCTCGCTGTCCGCGAACGGCGAAGGCCGGTGGGCGAACGGGCGGCACTCGTATGACGGCCCGCACCGGGAATGAGAGCCGCGGCATGGCAGCCGCGGGCAAGGGTCGCGTGCACCCGGCCGAATCGAAGGCCTTCGTCGATCCGACGACCGGCGCGGCATTGCGGCAGGTGACGACCCACCCGTCAATCCACCACCATCCGTTCTATTACCTGCCGGCCTACGACGATGCGATGGAGCGGCTCGTGTTCGTGTCGCACCGCACGGGTCGTCCTCAGATCTTCGTCGAGGAGCGGGCAACCGGCCGGCTCGTGCAGCTCACCGACCGCGACGACGTCAACGAGTGGAGCGTGCATCCCTCGTACGACGGCCGATACGTCTACTTCACGGCCGGCTGCGGCGCCTGGCGGGTTGCGACGGGAGCCAGCCTTCGCGAGGAGTGCCTCGCCGACTTTGGTGACGTGCCGATGATCCCGCCGGGGATGGTGGGGGACGCCATGGGCACGACGTCGCTTTCGACCGACGGCCGCTGGTGGGCTGTGCCGGTGAAGTATGGCAAGGGGCACGGCAACATCGCCCGGCTGCACGTGATCGACACGACTACGGGCTCGGTCTCGACCGCCTGCGAGCATGACTCGATCGGCCATCCGCAGTTTCATCCCGACGATTCGTCGCTGATTCGTTTTGGCGGCCGCTTCACTGACCGGATTCACGTGGTGAATCGCGACGGCAGCGGCCACCGGCTCGCGTACGCCAGAGACGCTGCCAAAAAAGAATGGGTGGTGCACGAGATGTGGATGCCGCGGAGTGCCGTCGGCGGCCGCAACGAGATCGTGACGGTCGTCTGGCCGCACGGCATGATCGGGATCGACGTCGACTCCGAAGCCGTGCGGCGGGTGACCGATTTTCCCGCATGGCACCCGTGCGTCTCCCGCGACGGCCGCTCGTGCGTGACCGACACGAAGCACCCCGACCGGGGTCTCTTTCTCTTCGACCCGTCGGTGGGCCCGCAGTCACCCGTTGTGCCGCTCGCCGACAGCCGCTCGAGCAACGCCGGCGATCACTGGAACGGCGACCACTGCCCCTACGACGACGGCCCTGTAAAAGTCTTCGCCCCGCAGCACACCCACCCGCATCCGGCCTTCTCCCCCGACCGCTCGCTGGTCGTGTTCACGAGTGACTCGAGCGGTATCGCCCAGCTGTACGAGATCACGCTGCGATGACGTCACTCGCCAAGTTTGCAAAGAAAATCAGCGGGCGTCAGGATGGCGATGCCGCGAAACGGGCTCAGCGACAGGAGATCCTGATCTCCCGAGACGATGTGAGTAGCCCTTCCCTCGATTGCCAGTTCGAGAAACTTGTCATCCTTGGGGTCTCGGCATTCCCGCAGTCGGATCGTCGCGACCACGTCCTCAGCATCGCGAATGTAGGCTGCAAGAAACTCGAGCCGCTGGTCCTCGCTTACATATGCAGAGAGTTTTGGCCGTCGCAGCACATCGTCCAGTTCTTCGAGTGTTGCTTCGGAAACCAGCAACCGCCCACGCTGCCGAGCCGCGTCAAAGGCTCGTCTGGGCGGCGATCGAAGGAGCATCAGCGCGCTGGCAATAACGTTGGTGTCGAAGACGACGCGCACATCAACCCTCGCCGAGTATCGACGAGAGCGATTCGGGCGTCAGACCTTTTGCCATCGCCGCACGCCCCACCTCGTCCAAAATGTCGTCGAGCGGCCGCGCGGGCCGAGTCGTCAACTCTCGGAGCCGCAGCCGTAACAGCAACTGCAGCCGCCGTTGCTGATCCGCAGACGCGGATTGATAGGCGTCGGCAGTCGAGGCATCCACGGGAATGGCGATGACTGGAATACTCATGCATCGAATTATAGCTGTTGCGTGCTGTTTGTGCACTGCATTCTCGGCTGCCCCTGCGGCCGACTTCGCCATGAAGCGCGAGCCGGATCGGCTCGTGGTCACCGCCGGCGGCGGCGGCGAGCCCGTGGCGTCGTACGTGTTCGCCGACCCGGTCGTCGGGCGGCCGGCGTTCCGCGATGTCGCGGCTTCCGGCGGCACGACCATCACGCGGCCCTGCCCGCCGCGGAAGGGCGTCGATGCCGACGACCACGCCACGATCCATCCGGGCGTCTGGCTCTGCTTCAGCGATCTGTCGGGGGCCGACCCCTGGCGGCACAAGACGGCCGTGCGATTCGCGGGCTTCGACGGCGAGCCGGCGGTCGTCGATGGGGCCGCCCGGTTCACGGCGAAGATCGAGTATCTCGCTGCGGCCGCCAACACGCCCGAAGCACCAGTCGTCTGCCGCGAACGGTCGACCGTGTCGATCCAGGATCGAGAGATCGACGGCGCCGCTGTCCGCCTCCTGCTCTGGGAAGCGGAACTCACGCCCGGTGGGAATCAGCCGCTGGTCTTCGGCGACGTCGAAGAGATGGGCCTTGGCCTCCGCCTCGCCACGCCACTTTCGCCAGCCCGCGGTGGCCGCTATCTCGCCAGCCACGGCGGCACCAACGAGAAGGGCATCTTCGGCCGCGTGGCCGCGTGGGTCGATGCCTCCGGCACGATCGACGGCCGCCGTGTGGGCGCGACCGTGATCGATCTCGCCGGAAATCCTCGCGAGCCCTTCTTCCACGCTCGCGACTATGGGGTCGTGCTCGCCAATGCGTTCGGCCGCAAAGCCTACGGCGGCAAGGATCCGCCGCCGCCCGTCACGCTCGCGCCGGGCAAGTCATTGCAACTGCGATACGCGATCCTCCTTCACGGCGACGTGCCCGACGAGCGTCTCGCCGGGCTCGTCGATCACGTCCGGGCGGAGGCAGCGCGATGAGCGACGATGATCATGCCACCGTGCCGCTCTCGCCTCGCGGCCGTGCGGCCGTGCTGGCGGCGGCGTTCCTGGGGCTCGTGTTCGACGGGTTCGAACTGGGCCTCATGCCGGTGGCGTCGCTCTCCGTGACCAAGAGCCTCATGGGCGAGGCTTTCACTCCGGCCGCCGGCGGCGACTGGTTCGCCCGTTACACCGCGGCACTGATGTTCGGAGCGGCGATTGGCGGTGTAGTGCTCGGACGATTCGGTGACCGGTTCGGTCGCGCCCGCGGCCTGGGCGCGAGCATTCTACTCTATTCGCTCGGTGCAGCTGCGGGCGGCTTTGTCACGTCGCAGGACCAGCTGCTCCTGCTGCGGTTCCTCGTGGGGCTCGGTGTCGGCGGGGTGTGGCCCAACGGCATCGCGCTGGTTGCCGAGAGCTGGCCGGCGGCGAGCAAGGCGACCGTGTCGGGCGTGATGGCGGCGGGCATCAACGTCGGCATCATCGCGCTCTCGCAGTGCGGCAGGATCTCGCCGATCACGCCAGACTCGTGGCGGTGGCTCTTTCAGATCGCGGGGCTGCCGGCGTTGCTGGGCCTGGCGGTGCTCACGGCGATCCCTGAGTCGCCGCAGTGGCTCGCCCGCCGCGCACGCGGCGCCACCGAGGGCGACTCGCCGCGGCCGGCGCTTTTCGGGCGGCAGCTCCGCCGCACTACGCTCGCCGCGATCCTGATCGCCAGCATCCCGATGGTCGGCGCCTGGTCGGCCAGCAAGTGGATGATCCCATGGGCCGACGCCGTTGCCGGCCCGGCCGATGCCGCCTACAAGGCCGTCACGCAGGGCTGGTGGGCGGCGGGGTCGCTCGCCGGAAGCTTCGTGGGCGCCCTGCTCGTCAGCTGGCTCGGCCGCCGAGCGAGCTACGTCCTGATCAGCTTGGGGGCCACGGCGGCGACGCTTGCGATGTTCAACCTCACGGCACCGCTTGAGCCTGGATTCCACCCGACCGTCTGTGTGCAGGGGTTCTTCTCAACACTGTTCTTCGGCTGGCTGGCGGTCTACCTGCCATCGGTTTTTCCCGTCGAGGTGCGGGCAGCGGGGAGCGGCCTGGCCTACAACGCCGGTCGCTTCGTGACGGCGGCGGGCGTGCTCGTGGCCGGAACGCTCTTCACGGTGCTCGGAGGCGACTACGTGCGGGTCGGATCGTTGTGTAGCCTCGTCTATGCGTTGGGCATCGCGGCGATCTGGCTCACGCCCGCTGGTGCTTACCCGGCCCGCCGGGCCTGCAATAGTTGATACTACTCGGCTCCGGGGCGTCAGCGATGGGATGGGATGGGATGGGATGGGATGGGATGGGATGGGCTTCGCTCTCTTCCAAGACTGCTTCGCAGGATACGAAGCGAGGCACCAGCGACCTGCGGTCGCCAAGCGGCTTATTGAGGACAGGCATCCGCCTGTCGTGGCGACACGATGCCATGTTTCGCGTGAAGCTAGCTGCTCGCGCTGCGGTACTTCGCCAGGGCCGCCTGGAAGACGAGCCGTGAGATCACCAGTGATGCCGAAGCCGCGATCAGGGCGGCCGCGATCAGCCCCCACGATTCACCCGAGAGGGGCATCGCGATCGCGCGGGCAGGGACGTTCACGACGAGCAGGATTGGGATCACGAACGTGCAGAGCATGCGGAGCGGCCCGCCCCAGGGGCCGGAGTAGATCTCGGCCGGATAGCGGGAGAAGTTGGTGAGATAGAACCAGAAATCGTAGAGGCTCTGGTTGCGACCGAGAAAGATCGTGGCCGCCGCGAGCATGATGATGAGGCTATAGAGGATCACCACGCCGCAGAGGATCAGAAGCGGATAGAGCAGCCACGCCACCGGCGACGGCACGTGATCCATGCGGGAGACCGCCCAGCCGAGGAGTCCGACGCCCACCAGCCCGTTGGCAAACGACGAAAAGTCGACCCGATGCATCGAGAGCATGAACTGCGCGTCGAGCGGTTGCACGAGGATGGCATCCAGGCCACCGGTGCGGACCATCTCGGTGAGTTCCTCGGCGCTCGGCATGAAGAGGGCCTGCACGATCGAGTTGATGATCAGGCCGGTTGCCACGAAGGCGAAGAACGGCTCCTTCGACCAGCCGGTGTTTCTGCCAATCTCCGACGTGAAGGTGAAGATCAGCAGATAGAAGGCGAGGTTCATCGACATCCAGCCGAGGCTTGTCACGCACTCCAGCAGAAAGTTGGCGCGAAACGTCATGTCGCGGACGAGACACGCCCGCGCAAACGTCAAAAAGATGGAGAAGTAGCGGTTCATGAGGCCCTACCCTCCGAATGCGCTGTAGCGACGCGTGCCCCGCCACCAGGCGATCCGGCAGGCGACGGCCATCACCACCACCCAGCCCGCCTCGATGGCGAGATCGCGGGCCAGCGTGGCACCTTGGATCTTGCCGAGCCAGACGGCCGCTGGAAAGTAGGCGGTGTATTCAAACGGCAGCCAGCGGATGACGTCGGCGGCCGACACACCGGCAATGCCGGTGGGAATGCCCGCCAGCATGTCGATCGGAAACATGTGGCCCGAGAGGAGATACTGCACGAGCATGTAGGCGAAGATGATGCTCGACACTTCCAGGAACCAGAAGCCGAGCATGCCGAGCGTGGCCTCCATGAAGAAGCCGAGCAGGAACGAGAGCACGAGCGACAACACGTAGGCGACTATCGTGACGGCGTCGGGGACCGGCGGAAAATAGCTCCGGCAGACGTAGAACACCCCGGCGAACGGCAGGATCGCCACGATGTAGTAGACGAGCTTGTGGGCGATCCGCGCCGCCAACAGGTAGGAGACGTAGTCGACCGGCTGCACGAGGTATTTCTTGACGGAGCCGTCGCGGACGCTGCGGGCGATGCCGCCGGAGAGGCCTGGCATGCTGGAAAAGGCACGCGTCACCATCGTGAGCAGGTAGTAGGCGACGATGTCGTTCCGCGAGTAGCCGGCGATGTCGCCGCGGCTGGTGGCATTGAAGACGGCGGTCCAGAGAAAGACCTGTGTCACGATCGGCAGGAATCGCATCAGCGTGCCGATGATGAAGTCGCCTCTGTAAACGAGACGTTCCTCCAGACAGATCGCAAGCATCGTGAACCAGGTCCGCAGGCCGGCGAATGGTCCGCCTGTCACGTGCGGCGGACCGCGGCCGATGGAGGCGTCGCTGCTCATGCGGTCGCCTCCGCCATCGGGGCCGCGGCGCCGGCGCGGAACAGCGTCGCCACGATCTCCTCGAGCGGCACGTCCTCCACCGATACGTCGCGGACGCTCTCGCTGCGGAGGATCTCTGGCAGCACGTCGGCGATCCGCGTGCGATCGATGCGGAGCGTGACCCTTGGCCCCCGGATCTCACAGGGGAAACCGAACCGTTCCATCTGCCCTGGTGCCGGCGTGGCATCGAGGTCGAGCGTGACGATCTTGTGCGTCGTGAACCGATCGACGATCTCGCTCAGCGGCCCGTCGTGGAGGATGCTGCCGTGCGTGATCACCACCACGCGCTCGCAGAGGGCGGCGACGTCTTTCATGTAGTGCGTCGTGAGCACCACGGTGACCCGTCGTTCGGCCTGCACAGCTTTGAGGAAACCGTGGATGGTGTGCTGGGCGACGACGTCGAGGCCGATCGTCGGCTCGTCCAGAAACAGCACCTCCGGCTCGTGCAGGAGTGCGGCGACCAGTTCCAGCTTCATCCGCTCGCCCAGCGAGAGTTCGCGGACGGGCTGGAGCATGAGCTTGCGCACGCCGAGCAGGTCGACCAGTTCATCACGGGTGCGTTCAAAGCGGGCGGGCTCGATCCGGTAGATCTCCTTGTGGAGCCGAAAACTCTCGGCGGCGGGCAGGTCCCACCAGAGCTGGTTGCGCTGGCCCATCACGAGGGCGAACCGCCGCCGGAAGTCGTCGGTGCGTTCCCACGGCACGTGGCCGAGCACGCGGGCGGTGCCCCGCGAGGGCGTGATGATCCCGGAGAGCAATTTGAGAAAGGTCGTCTTGCCGGCGCCGTTGGGGCCCAGCAGCGCCACGAACTCGCCCCGGCCTACCGTGAGGCTCGCGCCGCGGAGCGCCTCCACGACCCGGCTCGTGCGGTGGAAGAGGCCCGTGACGCTCGCCAGCAGGCCCTCAGGCTTGTCGTAGACGCTGTATTCCTTGGCAAGCGAGTCGACCGTGATGACGGCGTCGGCGGCGCCTTCGGCAGGCCCGCTCCGATTGGAGTTGTGCATGCGGGAA
>CANHYS010000006.1 GCA_947464585.1 Planctomycetaceae bacterium
CAGGCCAGGGGGTGTGGTGGGACGAGGCGGCCGAGGCGCCGCGCGACCCGGTGACTGCCACGGTGGCGTCGCTTGTCGGCCTGGGCGGCAAGGGCTTGTCGCACCGCCTCGCTGCCAGCGACGACATCGTGTTGCGGCATGCAGCCCATTTTTCCCGCCAGCCGCGGTCGGCCGAGTCGCTCGAGCGCCTGCTCCGTGATGTCTACCGCGTGCCGGTGCGGGTGGAGCAGTTCGTGGGCCGCTGGCTGGAATTGGAGCAGCCCGATCAGACGGCGCTTGCGAGCCGCGACCGGCCCGAGGGGCTCAATGCCCGCCTGGGCATCGATGCGATCGCGGGCCGTCGCGTCTGGGATGTGGAGTCGACGTTTGAAGTGGCCGTGGGGCCGCTCTCAGCGGGCGACTTCCGGTCGAGGCTGCCCGGCACGGAGCGGCTCGCAGCACTGGGCGATCTGCTGCGGCTCTATGCGGGGCCGCAGTACGAGATTCGCGTGCGGCTGGTGCTCGCAGCCGACGCCGTGCCGCGGTGCCAGCTTGGCGGCGACGAACAGGGAATGGCCCTATCGGGATCGCGGCTCGGCTGGACGACCTGGCTCGGCGGTGGCCCGCCGCATGATCGCAGTGACGCGATGTTTGCGGTGGCGTAGGCCACAGCAAGCCGAGGTTTGCACGGCGATCAAGGCGAAGGATACGATAGCGTGGCTGCGCGCCACGGGGCGAGACGCTACCGGCCATGTTGACCGCATGCTTGTGGCGATTCCCTCGCGCCGACCGAGACAATGTGCTCGTTGACGGAAGCGTCAACGGGGATTCGTTGGGTAGATACTTTCACACACACGACAGGCATAGCTGAGGGAATGTTATGAGCGATAAATTAATCGATTATCGACTATGTCCTGTGCCTCGCCTCACACTTGCCGACCTTGAACGGTATATTCCGATAGTCGAACACGCGGTGCTCTCTGGTAAGGAGCAAATGACGCGTCATCTTGTAATCACCAGTGATCAGCTCAGATTCGAGATGCCGCGAACAAGCGGGCGCGAGCGGCTCTGCAGACTTATTGATGGAATCAATAGCAGTCGTAGTCCGTATCAGTATCGTGACGGCACTCATCCCGTGGAAGACATTCAGCTTCGCTCAGCAGGGCGTCCTGCGGTTCGACCCCGTGCGCCCATGCCCATCGAAACGGCATTTAGAGAATTTCTGGACTGGCTTGCCAGGTCTGGCTACAGATACATAGCAGAAGACGGCCCAGCTTTTTGGCTGACGGCCAACGAGGATTTTAATGCACAACTCAGAGGAGGCGTCCAGCGCAACGTCCTCTACAACCCGACGGAATCGATGGGAAATTGCTCCAACGTGGCGCATGGTTTCGCCATGATGCTCGTGTTAGTGGGAGTTCCGATATCATCCCTGAGCATGGCTTTTATCGAACCCAACAGAACGAAGAAAGCTTCCAAATTCGCCTACGTTGGTGCGAGGGCTTCCCGCCTTGGAGCCGTCTTTTATGAGACTGCAGTGCGCAATCGAAACGAGTATCAGTCGCTTGTAATGCGCGCTGATGGCGAGCGTTTTGTGGCTGTGCCCGGCAGCGAAATAGACAATCCTTTTGGAAATCACTGGGTAGTCAAGGCGAGGGGCACCCTGTGGGACGGCAACTACGCCTGTCGCTATGACGAGCCATCGCAGGTGTGTGAGACATATTCCGTCGCATATCTCAAGGGCAGATTCACAAAAGAAACGAAAAATGTTATTAATGGCAGATTCAACGATTCAAGCTGGACATTATTGTCGCCACTGGACGGTTCCGAGGAACGGTTCGTAGGGGTGGAGAGAGCGGAAGGTGCATTCAAAGATGAGATCAAAAGGGTGACGGGAGAGGACGGAGGGCAAGTGTATGTCGTGGTGAACCCTGGTGATCCCTGGTGCCACGTTGATATGCCTTCCAGCGACGGAGCAAAAACGGTGCCCTTGCTATTGGCGAGGGAAGCGGGTTACGTGGTTCCAGACAATTGGAGTACGAATCAGGAGTCTCAGGCATTCGTCAAGAACGCGGTGGCAACTGCCATCGGAAACTACCGCAACGACACAAGTTTCTGGAATTCAAAGTCGGCCGAAACGGATGCGTTTCTGAAGAGCGCGGTCAAGTGGATCGGCATGAACGATGTTCGGTGCAAATCGGTAAAAGCGAAGTTTTTTGATAAGGATGATTTGACAAATGTTGATGCATTGCCGGAACACCGCACCTACCAGAATCTCTATAATGTGCTCGGCTTCGATCCGACGGGCGAGCACGCGGTGCCAAAGAGTGTCGTCGGGCAGCGGCTCCGTGGATTTCTTCTGAACGCATTCAAAGTGCCGGCTCATATCAAGGCAACGGCAAGTGCGTAGGAGTACAAGTTGCGACTTAACGGGAGACACCATGATGTCAAAGCAGAGAGAAATCACGTTTCGTGGAGTGACGCATGCCCTTGGTGGAGATGCTGCCTCCGTGGGCGATCCCGCGGCCGACTTTAGGCTCTGGTACTTCAACAAGGGCGATGGGGGGGGGCCGATCGGCCGAGATGACCTCCTCGAACATGGCCGGCCGCTCCTGTTGAGTGTGATCACCTCGGTCGACACGCCTGTGGGCAAGATCCAGGCCCGTAAGTTCGAGAAGCTTCTGCGGCCGATTCACGAGGATGTGACCGCCGTGCTCGTCAGCTCTGATCTCCCGTTCACGTTGAACCGCTTCAAGGAGACCGAGCGGCTCAAGCACCTCATGGGCTTGAGCGACTATTTCGACCAGAGCTTTGGCCGGGCCTTCGGCGTCGTCATCGAAGAGCCGCTCATCCTCGCCCGGGCCGTCTTCGTGATCGATGCCGCCGGGGTCGTGCAATACGAGCAGGTGGTCCCCGAGATCACCGACGAGCCAGACTATGCGTCTGCCATGACGGCACTCAAAGCGCTCCTGCCAGTGAAGCCGACACGGAGAAAACCTCGTACGGCGAAGAAGCGGCCGGCGATGGCTCGGAAGCGGCCGGCCGCGCGGGCCAAAAAATCTGCCGCACGCCGTCGTGGTCAGTAAGTTCGTACGACACAAAGACGCTCCTCGCCTAAGGACTTTCTGGTGCCAATCGCACTTTCTCCGAACCCGATCGAAGGATTCCATCAGAGGCTCATGATGGATCCCACGGGTTCACCACCCTATTACGAGATACCGACGGTGGCCCGCTGGCATGGTGACGTCGCCGCGATGATGAATCGCCTCCAGCGTATGCGGACCTCACCGCAGGCCGGCATGCAGAGACAGAGCGGGGAGTTGCCGGTCGGAGGGCGGCAGCAGCCAAAGGGGCGAATAGCCGGCGATCTGACCAACACTCATGTCGTCGCCCAGTCGCTTGAACGATACGCGGCAGGCGTACGACAGGCGGGGAGACCCAACACCCCTCTCTCGCAGGCGATCCATGGCTCCCTGCTCGTCGACATCTACACGGTGACGGGCCAGTTTGTGAATAGCATCGTGAATAGTAAGCACCTGCGCACTGATAACGACTGTGCGCTCTACCCGCTGTATCACTCGCTGAATTGCGCTGCAGCCGACACCTTTGGAAGAGTCTACGGCATCGATGGGGACCGGATCGAAACGTGTGTCCGCAATCAAGCTATTGGCATGGGTCAACATGGGAAAAATGTTGATGCGGATGCGAAAAACCGCCGCGACCTCTGCTATCTCAAGGATGAGGAGGCACTGGCGTTGCGGCTGCACATCAAGGACGGCAAGTTCTGGATCTCCAATGCCGAGGGTGCGTTCGTGAAATTTGATTGTTCCGGGCCGGAGTACAGAACGGAAGCAAAAAGCACCGCCGGCGTCCAGGCTTTCCATCAGAACCAAAACAAGGGGGTCGCCGGCTTTGCGATGGGGCACGATCGCAACATCTACGCCCGCAAGCATTCGGTAGTTTTGTACAAGGAGCAAGGCGCTGTGTACCACTCGTGCTATATGGAGGGGCAAGAAGTGCTCTGCACGGGCTGCATCACAGTAGTTGAGGGCGTTCTCACATATATCAACAACTTCAGCGGCCACTACGAACCGAGCACGAAGCAACTTGTTCTCGCAGTGCAGGCATTGCAGGCTATGGGAGTGAACATCAATAACGTGGCCGTGCAATCGATGGACAACACTTTGGCCGCAATTCCCAAAGGCCAAACGCCGCCCGTGGAATTGGGCCCGGCATTCTTGAAAAGACACCAGGGCGCAGGTTTTCGACCAATTGATCTGGGATTTACGTTTAGGGAATTTGCCCCTCGGATCCGGGCCGCTCTCGCGGCGTACGAAACGCGCGCGAAAGGGTTTTGGTCGAACCCGAGCGAAAAATCGAAAAACGCCGCGAGCGTTCTGAAAACAATTCCCGACAACGACAACGGCAACAAGGAGTTGTTTGAGGAGGTGCTCTTCCTGCTCGGTCAGAGAGAAGACTCCCCTCGCTTCACCCCAGCTAGGCTGAAGCTCGACAACAACACCGAACTCGCCAAGCAGTTGAGGCGGGCCATCGGCCTCTAGCGGCCCGTCGATACGGTCGTTTACGCATCCCCGCGGGGCTGGAACGAACTTTCGTCCATCCGCTCCGTGACCTGCCCCCCCTTGAAGCGGAGCGGCGCCCCCCTATTTCACGCCCCTCCGGCGACCGAAAGCTTGTTTCGCACGGCCCCTGAAAATACCATCTCGACGAGCGGCGTGCGCGACCAGCCATCACTCTTCTGAGCCCATAAAAGCCCAGGCCAAACCTTCGACGAGTTGCCACCATGATGATGCGGATCTCATTGGAATCTCCCGGGCTCACCGCGGTGAGAAACTGGCTTGCCGGCTTGACGACGCTGCCAATGACGCGTGTGGGTCGTAGCGGTCGCCGCACGAGGTTTCGTAAGGGCACCCGCATCGCGTTGCTGGGGGAAGAACTCGAACCGCGGACGCTGCTCGACGCGGGCATGGTTGCACGGCTCGCCGACCTCATCGATTCCAGTGACACCGGCTCTTCAAAAGCAGACAACATAACCTATGACACGACGCCCTCGCTTGCCGGCGGTGTGCTTGGACCAGCAAGCAAGGTTCAGCTTTACATCGACGGGTCGCCGTTTGGCGACCCTCTGAACGTCGCCAATGGCAGGTGGGCATACACGGTGGCTCCAGAGGCTGCCCTCGCCGCAGGCAAGCATACGGTCGCCGTCCGGCCAATAAACTCCTCGGGCGAGTTTGGAAAACTATCCAAGCCGCTGATGGTCAAAATCGTGACGACTCCGCCGCCGGCTCCAACGCTCCGCGTCGGAAACCTCTCGGCTGTCGCGGCGGCGAAAATTGGAGCGACAATCGTCGGCGCGGCGACATTCCGCGGGGTCGCGCAGCCCGGTCAGCAGGTGAGCGTGTCGATCGACGGCGTGCTCGCGGGTCGGGTGCGGAGCGATGCCAAAACGGGCGGGTGGGTGTTCAAGTCGCCACAGCTTGCGATCGGCGCTCACGAGGTCACGGCGGTGGCCGAGAACCTTGCCGGCCGCCAGAGTGTCCCCACGAGCCTCACGGTCTGGGTCGAGGGGCTACGGACGGTGATGCCCGATCCGTCGAGCGGGCAGGCCATCGATCTGATGGCGTCTCATGTCCTCGGGGGTGAGTCCCAGGGCTTCGTCGTGACAAAGGTGTACGGGGGCACTCTTCAGAAGTGGTCGGCGACCACGAATGCCTGGCAGGTGATCCCGAAGAGCGCGTTGGCCATGGACCCGGCGACGCTCAATAACGCACCCGCCAGACGGACCATATCGATCAACGACATGGTCCGCTGGATGCCTTCCAATGATTCTCTTGGCAAGGTCGCCGCATTCGACGTCGTAGCCTTGCACAAGCCGGGTTCTCCCAAGGCCGCGGTCCCGGAGGCGACGACGGTGCCTGGGAAGATCGTAGACCCGCTTGTTTCATTCATACCAGGTGTTGGAGCCGTCCTTCGCTGGAAGACGCCAATCGATGGTTGCGGCTGCAAATCGCTTCGATACACGATCGAGGCGACGCTGAGCGGTGGTCGATTGGCCGCCTACAACGTGAGCAGCGACGTCGGTGAAGTTGTGGTCATGGAAGACGATGTGCAGTCCGTCAAGATCTGGGCGTCAACAAAACGTGGCGCGGGGCCGACTTCCACGCTGGGGGTTTCCGCAGAGAGTTCCTTGGCAGCCGCGACCAACCCCACCCAGGACGTCGTGTCGCTGGAAAAATCCGTGAAGGTGAGCAACCTGACGGTGACGCAGACTGCGCCCGGCGTGTTCGCGCTGTCCTGGGATGCCCCTACGTTGCCGACCCTTCCCGGCGATGTCTTGGCGGGTTGGGGCGTTGCCCCCGGCATCAAGGTGGTCAACTACGCCGTCACGATGAAGCAGGACCTCATCAATCCGTACGCGAACGAACTCCAAACCGGCTTCCCATTCGATGGGTCCGTGGAGAAAAACGGCGCGAACACGGCTTGGTTGGCGGGGTTCTCGAACGCGACCACGTCCCCCACCTACCCCAGCGGCGAGCCAGGTCCCTTCAACACCAGTGCCTACCCCATCGATGGCGGACTGACGGTGATACCAGGCCAGACGAAAGTGCTGACCGCCGCCGACGTCACGTCGTACACCTTCGACATGTCCGTTGGCCTCGACGTAGACGCCTTTCTCAAAGTCGCCACGAGCAATACGGCAGGCAGCGCCTCCGTACCGGCAAATATCTTAAGCTTAAACACGACCGTCAAAACAGTAACGCCAGACCCATACGCCCGGATGATGTTCGAGGTGACGCCGATCTTCTCGGCGATGCTGCCCAACAACACCCACGCAGGCGTGCCGAATGTCAGGTACTGGAGCGGCGTGGACGACATCGAGCCATACCTGTCTCTGTTCCTGGCTCCCACCGCGATGCTCCCGGCCTCGGACGGCTCGATGTGGGTCGCCTACCAGCGCACTCCGTTGGCGAAGACGATCCACCGGATAATCTCGTGGATGGATCCCTACAGCCAGGGGCTGGCGACGACATTCACCGGATACATCAGCAACCAGCAAGGCACCGGGCCCGGCAACTACCTGACCGTGACCGACTGCGAGTCCCCCAAGGGGAAGTGCAACCTTCCCGGGGGCGGCCTGATTACCTCCGATTCCCAGCAGGAGATCACGCTCGAAAGCGGCACATGGGGCACTCCGCCCACCTCCACCAGCAACGGTGCCACGGTCACGTACAAGCTCCTGGTTGGAGCCCGCCAGAAACCGCAGGGTGCGAATCAGCAGTTCAAACTCATTAACAAAGCTAAACAACCGGTCAATGTCGCGACCGGAACTGCGGGTGACTGGAAAACGCCGGTTCAACTGGTGGCGACCCCGACGAAGCTCAAGGGCGCCTGGACGGCCGTGCTTACAACCCTCGGAGCGACAGGGGCAATCCTGACCGGGAACGACAAGGAACTGATACAGTTCGAGAAGACCATCGCAGGCCTCCCTGCCAAAACCAAGTTGGCGGTCCTCAGATTCCTTTCCGAGCCGTTGCCGGAAGATCAAGTGCGGCAGTACAAGTTCGTCGATGGCGAGTGGCAGCTGGCGGCGAGTTTCATCACCACGATGAACGGCACCAACGGCACCGGCGGCGGCAGCACCGGCAACGCCGCCAATGGCCAAGAGACCGTCGTGATCCCGCACTCGCTCGTCGAGTCGGCCGACGGCCAGATTTTCGTCGCAAGCCGAGGTTTGGCCGGCGGGGTGCAAGGAAACAACCGCAGCGGCTGGGCGAGATTCGCGCCGAACCTGAGCAAGCAGGTGGGGTATGTCCAGCGGATCGGCGGCCAGCAGATCACCTTCACCGGAAACATCGGCACCGAAGACAACCGGACGGCGAGCTTCACCGGCGGCATCAGCGACGGCGAAGGAGCCGCCGGCGAAATCCTCAACGTCTCGGCGGTGTCCTCAGCCAGCACCATCAAGCTTGCCCCGGGTGAAATCCTGACCGCGGGACCGGGGACGACGATCGCTCCGGGAACCCAGATCGAGCGACAACTCACGGCTCTAGTGAACGGCACCCAGGTGCCGGTCTCCCGGGTCTTAGGCATACCCTTCATCGGGACCATCAATAACGGCAGCGCCGAGACCAGCGGCTCGATCCTGACGGTCACCTCCATCAGCAGTGAAACCCCGCTCTCGGTCGGGCTCGTCATCGCCAACCCCACCCGCGGCTCATCCTCGACGTCCTCCTCGACGTCCTCCTCAAATGGCTCTGCCGGCACTTCCATCCCGGCGGGAACCGTGATCACCGCCCAGCTCTCAGGCCATCCCGGCGGCCCTGGCACGTACCAACTCAGTGGCGATCCGCTGCTGCTCACGAGCACGGCCATGACGGCTTCGTTGAATGTCGGGTCGGCCGACTCGCCGGCAGGCTCCACGACGGCGGTATTGGGCGGGGCCGGCACCTACAAGCTGAAGGGCGGGAAGAGCCAGTTTGTCGCCGAGTCGAGTCAGTTGTTTGGGCATTGGCCGGTTTCAGTTTTGACGGTCACCCAGATGGCCGCCGGAAGTCCACCGATTGTCCTGGGCCAGACCTTCTCTGCGCCGGGCGTCGCTGAGGGAACCCGCATCGTCAAGCAGCTCACCTACATCAACTCGAGCGGAACGAGTGTCAAAGTCACCAAGGCGACGCCGCTCAGCGCCCTGGGGCGCGTCGGGACCTACATGATCACCGGCGACCCCACGGTCATCGCCTCGACGACGATGAGCCAGTTGTCGGCCCAGACCATCAACCTGAGCGGCACGCCCACCTGGGGCACGTTCGCGGCGGCCCCGGACGGGTCGGTGTGGGTCGGGATCAACGACCTGGGCAACTCGGTCGGCAACCGCAACGCGAAGCGCGTGGTGAAGAACGGCGCGATCCAACAGATCGCCCCGACCGGCAACGGGCCCTCGGCATCCTGGGCGACGCAGCCGGTGAAGTACGAGTTCATGCATCCCCCCGTCGGTCTCGCCATCACCCCCACCGGCGGCACCCCGCCCATCAGGCTGTTTGGGAGCATCTCCGGCACCACATTGACCGTCACGGAGATCGAATCTGGTGCGACCAACGACGCGAACCAACTCGTCGCGGTCACCGGGCTTTTGTCCGGGCAGTACCTCACCGGAGCCGGCGTGGGCCCGGTGACGACCATCACCACGCAACTCACGTATATCAGCTCCGACGGCACGAGTGTCGCAGTTGACTCGTCGACTGCGGCCAGCAACCTGGGCGGCCTCGGCACCTACCAGGTGAGCTCGCCGATCGGCGTCCAGACGGTGGGCGGGCAGGACGGGATCGCGATGACCGCCGACACCTACGCCCTCTGGGTGAACGAGTCTGAGGCCAATGGCCGCGACGCAAACCCCGGCATATCTGCGATCGGCGGGTTTTTCATGGGAAAGAACGGCCAGTCCGTTGCCAGCGGCGGGGAAGGATTCGGAGTCAAGTCCGTCTTGAATACCGGCGGCACCGTGCGGTTGAACAATTCGCAGGACTTCAAACTGAAGTCCACCATCACGCGGATCGATTCCTCGATGTCGGATTCGAGCGCTGGCAACCGTCAGGATGTCGGCCGGGGGGCGATGGGAATGATCGCCGTTCCCGGACAGGACGCCGTCCTGGCCGCCGTCGGCACGACTTCACTGCTGGCCGAAGTGGGGTATGGCGCCGGGTACTGGGGCTGCCGCGTCGCCGCCGAGGGCGAGGGCGGCAAGGCCTGCAAGGCCGTTGGGCTTGGCAGTCAAGTGGTGTTTGGTTCGCTGTCAAAGATGTGGAAGCGGGGCAGCGGAAAGATCGTCGAGGTCAAGTACAACCCCAACGCCTACCAGGCCGAGAACGGGGGCACACGCACCAGCGGCCTCGACTTCCTGAAGGTCACCACCACCCTGGACATTCCAACCTCCTGGCTCGGCACCAACGAGGTTTTCATGTCGGACGCCGGCCGGCCGCAGAGCTTGGCCATGGGGCCGGACGGGTCGATTTACATGGGCGGCCGGGGATCGCTGGGAGGCGAGCGTCAAGCGTTCCTTAAAGACATCGATCCCCTCAATTTTTTCGGAAGCGGAGTCAGCACGGGCGGATCGACGGTGACAACCATCATCCGGACGATCGCTCAATTCGCACTGTTCGTCGATAACCTCAACATCATGGTCAACGAAGACCTTAAGGACGGCTTCGAACGAAATCAGTCCGCTTTCACTCCGATTCGCAGTGCCTACAACTGGAAGACGAAGGGGTCGCCGGCGTTCGTCGCGAAGGTGTGGACCCCCAGCGACGGTCTTCTGAACATGCCTGGCGATCCGATTCTGATGGGGCCCATCCCGCGGATTCAGACCTTCGGCCAGGTCTATCCGTTTGCCTCGCCGGTGACGGAGAACCCCAAGACCGGCCTTCCGACCGGGGCGCCGGAGGGGATTTTCGCGCAGAACGCCCAGTTCGGCGGGGCGCTGTTCCTGCCGACCACGCCGGGGACGCCGTCGGGCCTGTCGGCGACCCCGCTCGTCGGCAGCGCCACCGGCGACTCGACGACGCTGACCTGGCAGCCGCCGGCCACGCCGAAGCAGTCGCCGGTGATTTCCTACACCGCGACGGCGTATGCGGGAGACACGGCCGCGAGCGTGACGACCAGCGGCACTTCCGCCCCGTTCACCGCCCTCGAAACCAACGGCGGCACGACCTACTACACGGTCAGCGGCAGCAATTCCTTCGGCACCAGCAGCGACGCCAACGGCCAGCCCGCCGCCGGCCAATTGTGGCTGGCCGCCGACGGCACGACGGTTCTCTCGACCGCGGGCCTGGGCGTGGGAATGGTCAGCGACGGAACGCCGTTCACCAACGGCGGCGTGGACCTCAGTGGCCACGCGTATTCCTGGGATGCCATTCCGGGCTCGGACTCGGCCACCTTGTCCTGGAACGGGGTCAGCTTCGGCCTGGGCTCGGCGGCCAGTCTTGCCGTCAATGGGCTGGGTGGCCAGCAGACCAACCAGCCGAACGTCGTCCACTCGCGGGGGCAGACGATCAAGCTGTCGCAGGCCCAGCTCAACTTCCAGATCGACACCACGGAAAAGGGGCTCGATCAGGCGGTCAACGTGCTCAACCTGGCCGGTGCGGCGGTGAACGGCGGCAAGGCCGGCCAGCAGATCAGGCTGAATTACACCGACGGCACGAGCGAGATCTGGACCCAGTCGTTCAGCGACTGGTGCACGCCGAACTACAACCCCAACGAGGGCATCGTCTCGGTGCAGTCTTACCGGGACACCGCCACGGGCGGCAAGGATCAGACAACGAACTACATCTATGGCTACTCCCACCCGATTGCACAGGGCAAGAAACTGGAGAGCGTGACGTTGCCGGTCGATTCGGGCGTGATTCTCGTCGGGTTGGAGATGTCGACCTCCATCGCTGTAACGCTCGATCAGAACGTCTCCGGCCGCCCGCTCAACGCCTTCGGGATCACCACCCCGCCCTGGCAGGTGAACAATCAAGATGGCTTCGACAGCAACGGCAACTACTTCGACGCCTACGACCTGAACGACACGACCCCGCCGGGCGGGGACGTCATCTCCCGTGGCAATGCGCCGCCGAAAGAAATCGTCATGTCGTGGGCTGGATCGGCCTTCGAGGTGGGCCAGATTCCGACGAGCAACAGCGAGGTCGGCGGCCGAAAGGGCCTCCGCAACGTGGTGCGGCCCGACAGCCAAACGATCTACATGCCCAGCGGCACCTACACCAACCTGCAGTTGATCGGGGCCGGCTTCAACGGGACTCAATCCAATCAGTACATCACGGTGAACTTCACCGACGGCACCACGGCGACATGGACGCAGACCTTCAGCGATTGGGCTTCCGCCCCCTCCCCGGGTTCGGTGTCGGGCGAGGCCGTGATGAACGGTGGCACCCAGGTCAATGCACTGGGCAACTCGGTCAACCGCCCCGCCAACGTCTACGGCTACTCGTATGCGATCCCATCGGGCAAGACGCTGCAGTCGCTGACCCTTCCCAAGGCGGGGAGCTTCGGCATTCTCGGCATCTCGCTGGTCGGCACCCCGTCGGTGGCGCCGTGGAGCGGGGTCGGCATCGTCACCGACGGCACGAAGTTCCTCTCGACGGGCGGCTTCGACGGCGACGGCAACGCCTACTCGTGGAACCTGCTGACAGGCCAGCCCACCCCCGCGTCGTCCAACTTCGTAGCGACGATCAACAACGGCATGGCTCCGGCCGCATTCACCGGCAGCATCAACAGCGGCAAGACAGCGACGTTCCTCGGGGGCATCAGCAGCGGGACCGACGGCACCCCAGGCAGCGTGTTGGCGGTGTTTCAGGTCGCCACCGGCAGCGTGCCGCTCGCCGCCGGGCAGTTCATGTCTGGGGCTGGCGTGGCCGGGGGGACGTCGATCATCGGGCAGCTCACCTACGGCCCGAAGGGGCAGGTCGTGACCGCCGGCACGCCCGCCAGCCTCCTGGGTGGCGTGGGCACCTACTCGGTGAGTGTGCCCCAGTCGGTGGCGGCGGGCACCGTGCTCCAGGCGTCGCAAGCGGGGAACACGCTGACGATCAATGGCCCGATCAGTGGCGGCGCCCAGTTCGCCCAACTCGGCTCGCCCGGCACGAGTAGCCCGACGACCTTCCCTGTGCTGACCGGCCCCGGCATCGCTCCGGGAACCACGATCACGCAGAACCTCAGCACGGCGTCCACATTCACCGGGGCCATCAACAACGGCACCGCGGGAAGCCCGGGCACGACGCTGATGGTCACCGCCATCACCGGCACCCCGCTGACGGTGGGCCAGGTCGTCACCGGCGCCGGTATCGCGCCGGGAACGACCATCACCGGGCAGCTCGGCACGCCGGCCAACGGTAGTGCCGGCGGCATAGGCATCTACTCTCTCAGTGGCTCGCCGCAGTCGATCGGATCGAAGACGATGACCGCCACGCAGTACCGCTACGCGGTGAGTGGGCCAGCCCAGTGGAGCGCGGCATCGACCGCGATGACCGCGACCAGCCCGGGCAACACCCTGACGGTCTCCAATGTGACCGGCGGGTCGATCACGGTCGGCCAGACCATCGGCGGATCGAACTTCTACACGCAGACCACCGCCAGCTACACCGGAAGCATCAACAACGGCCAGCTCGCCAGCTTCGTCGGCAGCATCAGCAACGGCACCGCCGGAACTGCCGGCAATACCCTGTCGGTCTCCGCTGTCTCCGGGAGCACGCCGATCGCCGTCGGCCAGATTATTGCGGGCAAGGGTGTGGCTGCGGGCACCACGATCACGGCCTTCGTGAACGGCACCAACGGTGGTGTCGGCACCTACACGGTCAGCGGCAGCCCCCAGGCGGTCGCGGCATCGACGCCACTGACAGCGGCGCAGCCAGGGACCACCCTGACGGTCACCAGCATCGCCGCCCCGGCCCTGGGCATCGGCCAGGCCGTCACCGGCCCGGGCGTGGCTCCGGGCACGACCATCACCGCGGTGGGAACAGTCCCCGGTGGCGTGGGCACGTATACGATCAGTGGTCCGCCGCAGTGGGTCGCACCGTCCACCTCGCTGACCACGACGCAGCCCGGTGCGGCCCTGGTCGCCGACAACACCACGATCACGGCCTTCGTCAGCGGCACCAACGGCGGGGCCGGGGTTTACACGGTGAGCGGCTCGCCCCAGGCTGTTGCGTCGGCCCCGATGGCAGGCAACACCAAGGAACCGCTCTCGACCCTGATCACCGCCGCGCCGTGGAACGGCGTGGGCTTCGAGATCGGCGGCCCGAACAAGCCCAACGTCCTGCGCGGGGAGGGGCAGACGGTCTACGGCTCCTACACCCAGACCGCCGAGCAGGCGGCGGCGGGCACGAAGCAGCTCAACTTTGCCCAGGCCATCGTGGATGCGTGCACCGGCGGCGGCTGTGTGATCAGCCTGGCCGCGGCGGCGGCCAACGGGGACCAGGAGACCCAGATTTTGGAGGTGAACTACACGGAAGGCACCCCGGACTCCATCAAGCAGGACTACAGCAATTGGTGGATGCCGGTGTATATCTCATCGACTTCCAGCGGAGGCGCCATCGGGCCGGCCCACTTCAATTACTCGTCGTACGCGGTCAACTCCACCACCCCGGTGATCGGGATGATGTCCTACCCGGGTGAATGGATCATCGCCCGTCAGTCCTCCCTGAACACCTCATCGGGTGCCGCCGCGGTCACCAACAACTACCTCTACGGCTACTCCTACTGGATTCCCGTAGGCTCCACGCCGCAGTCCATCACGCTGCCGGCCGATCAGAACGTGGGCGTGCTGTCGATCGCGGCGACCAGGCCCACCATGGTTGACCTCAGCAGCGACTACAACACGTTCGGGATCACCACGGCGCCTTGGAATGTGGCGGACAGCCAAGGATTCGACAACAAGGGCCAGTACTACAACGCCAGCAACCTCGACCTCGGCTGGGCGAAGGGGGAAAGTGCGGTGGACTCCACGATCTACATGACGTGGGCCGGTGTGGCGTTCGAGTTGCAAAACATGGTGACGAGCAGCAGCCAGGTTGGCGGCAGCAAGGGGCCCAAAAACGTCGTTCAAGCCACGGGCCAGACGATCAACATCACGGCCGGCGACTACGCCAATCTGTTCATGATCGGGGCCAGCAACGATGGCAGTCAAACGGAGAACATCACGGTGAACTTCACCGACGGCACCTCGGCGACGTGGAATCAGACCTTCAGCAGTTGGTCGTCAACCCTGAGCGCGGGAACGGTGTCCGGCGAAGTTCTTGTCAACGCGGGCACCCAAATCCTCCAGACCGGCGACGAGAGCGGCCAAACCGCCAACGTCTACGGATACAGCTACTCGATTCCAGACGGCAAGACGGTGCAGTCAATCGTACTGCCCACCAACAAAGCGATCGGCATCCTGGGGATCTCCCTGCTGTGACGCCTGCGTTGCGCCGATCCTTCGGCTCGAACGGCGAGGCGGATGGCGGCGGCCCGTCCCACGATCGCGGCGATACGATGTTTGCCGCCGGGTAGCTGCAGCCGGTCGAGGTCGCGGGGCCCGTGGCCTCATAGGATGAGCGCCAGCCACCAGAATAACGCCACTCCAGGGTGAGAAGGCTCACGTTCCGGGAACCGCTTCTGGAGCCCGGGAGACCGTTGCGGAAGTGCCACTGAACGGGCTATCCTTTGCCTTGGCCGTCATATGAACCGCGAAGTTTTTACGGTGGCTTTGGGCGGCCCGGCGACACGGCACAAAGAGGAGTCGGATCCATGATCTACAGCCGCTATCTCGATATTCATCTCTGCACCAATACGAACCTTAACAAATACGATGCGGGCCAATTATTCGGGGGACAGAACCCATATTTTTATCAGTTCAAAGCGAGCCTCATGCAACAGATGCGGTATCGGGATGCGAAGAACGAAGGCTTCACATTCAACAATACGAACACCGGGAATTGCAGAGTCCTCAGTGACGTCGAGTTGACCCACTCTGACGACAGTTTTCTGAAAAACCCCTCCAGTTCGTTCCTGGACACGACGACGGGCGAGGTGACATACGCCCTCAATGAAGAACTGAAGCAAATTCGGTACGTCGGCTGCATGTTGGCGATCGAGCATCTCAAGACCACCAGGGTCTATTCGCAGTTGCATCAGCTCATGGTCTGGATCTCCGACGAAGACACCGTCAATAAGCTGCGGATCAATTGCCATGGAGACGGCCGTGCACCCGGAACTCGTGACACACATGGCAAGGGGAACGGCGTGATGACCATGGGGGACGCGGGGCTGTCGGCCGATGAGTTAGTCGAAGCGCTCACGCGTCACGGGCTTAAGCGGCGGAGCGTCCATACCGGATTACTCACCGGGCTCGCGCACGCCGCCGACACCTGGCAGTCCGAGGGCGCGCGATGGCGAGACGACTCAGAATCACACAGGTGCCAGGGCTGCAAGGCGCCCTTTGTGGAAGGCCTTTTCACAAGCGGCAAGCACCATTGCCGCCGATGCGGAGGACTTTTCTGTGGTAAATGCTCGTCCTACAAGGCAGATCTCGCGGTCGCCCTGACCGGGAAAAACACCACGGCAAAGAACGTCAGAGATGCACGTGTGTGCGGAACGTGCTACCACCAAGTCAAGGACTATGGCATCCTAGCCCGAACCAAGGGCATCAACCAGAAGCAGACCGCTACTGAACAGAAGAACTACGGGCTGAAGACGATCTGTTTGGCCTGCTGCATGGGAGCACAAGCTGACGGTGTCTTTAGCCCCGAGCGGAATCATAATCTCATCGGTCCGCAATTGGCCAGCGTGCCGTTCGTCCAGGACTCGCTTGCCGCTCGCTTGTTGATCGCGCTTCGTGCCAGAAATCTGACTGGCATCAAGGTCACCGCGTCGAACCAGGTGTTACAAGATAGGGGACCGGAGGGAATAGCCGCAAGTTGTGGCATCACAGTGCCCTCTCAAAAAGGCTCGGGTGCGAGCCTCAGGGACGCGCTCAAGGTCCGTGATTTTGTTGGTAGCGGTAAGCAGACAGTGAGTTTTCCGCCGTATATCTGGGGAGAACGACAGTCGCTGAAGGCGAAGTATGACCAGCTTGCCGCCAACCCCCTGGCGTTTGCTGGGTTTACAAGTAATACTTTTAGCGGCATGATAAAGGTGGCGGGGCGACGGCTTCTCTTCGGCGAAGCTGAGGAACGCGCACTTACAATGCTCCACAACGAGTTCTTATTCTTCTGGAAATTTAACTCGTGGGCGAAGATCCGGACAGGCTTAGTCACGCAGCCCGGGGGCAACCCCACGGGATACACATGGGCTCTCACGCCTCCGCCTTGCGTCAATGAAGTGCTTTTTGTGAAAGGGAAACGTAATGCAACCGGTGCTTTAGGCCCTGATTCGATCAGCATCACGGTCAGGAGCGACGAATTGGAGAGCTTCAAGCACTACAAGTCGTACGAGGTGTCGTAGCCATGGTATGTCCGCGGGCGATCAACGAAAGGCTTTTCGCATCATGAATCCAACTCAGGGCAACCCAGATCACGTCACGGAATCGGAACCGCGAACGGTGTTCGTGGAGTCGTCGCCATACACGCTGAGCGGGCCACAGCTCGCCGCCGGCGACGCGATGCCGGACTTCGCTTTGTGGCAGTATTCTGAAGGAATGGCGCATCTCATCAACCGTGAATTGATCCTTGAATACCAGATGCCCGCCTTGTTCTGCTGCCTCCATTCGGTGGATACCCGCGTCGGGAATATCCAGGCCAGGAAGTTTGAGCGGTTGCTCATGCGATTCGACCGGCAGGTAGCCGCATTTCTCGTCAGTTCCGACCTGCCATTCACGCAGAATCGCTACAGCGAGCGGGAGATGCTCTCGTTTCTTTCGGTCGCGAGCGACTACCGGGGGGACTTCGGCCGGCCGTTCGGCATCTATATTCCTCAGCTGATGTTCCTTACGCGGTCGGTGTTTATCGCGGATGCCAGCGGCATGATCCAGCATGTCGACATCGTCAGCGAATTCACCCACGAACCCGACTACGACGCTGCAATCGACGTTCTCTGCGAGTTGGTGTGACGTAGGGCGATCGGGCGAGCCCTAGTCGCTCTTTCCGGCGGGTGATGCCAGGCCGGCCGTGGCCGCACGATATGTGAAGATCTGATTATCGTCGGCGGATGGTTCCGGTCTGCTCTCGGGGCTGGTATAGTGCCGCCTCCGCATGACGGATTCCCGGACCACCAACGGCCGGAACGCGCGTGCGGCACACGTAGGGGACCGCGGGCATGGCCGGACTCGATCTCAAGGGACTCATCGGAAAGCTAAACCCCGTCTGCCAGCGGGCGCTCGAAGGAGCCGCCGGGCTTTGCCTCTCACGGACGAACTACAACGTCGAGGTCGAGCACTGGCTCACGAAACTCCTGGAGCAGCCCGGCAACGACATCTGCCTGCTGCTCAAGCATTTCGATATCGACCAGGGCAGGGTGCTCACCGACCTCACCAAGGCGATCGATCGCCTCAAGACCGGCAACGCCCGCCCGCCACTGCTGTCGCCCGAGGTCTGCGACTTGATCAAGCAGGCCTGGCTGATCGCGAGCGTGGACTTCGGCGACGAGAAGGTCCGCGGCGCATGGCTGCTCGTGGCCCTGCTCTCTGATGAGTCACTCTCCCAGCGGCTGCTTGCCGCGTCGGATCAGTTTCGCCGGATCTCGCCCGACGTGCTCCGCCGCGAGGCGTCGCGCGTGTTTCCGCGATCGACCGAATCCGACTTCATGCCGGGCGGCGCGGCCTCGGGCGACGCGTCGAGTAGCGATGCGGCCGCAGGGGCCGATGGCAAGCCTCGCGGGCCAACGAAGACGCCCAATCTCGATCAATACACGATCGACCTCACCGGCCGCGCGAAGGCCGGCAAGATCGATCCCGTGCGGGGCCGCGAGGCCGAAGTGCGGCAGATCATCGACATCCTCACGCGGCGA
>CANHYS010000007.1 GCA_947464585.1 Planctomycetaceae bacterium
GGAAGTACGAGCGCGGTGGCCGTGGCACAGCCGGACGCGTTTCGGATCCTGCGACGAATGGAGCCTGGGAGCGAGGTGATGGTGACCGGGATTGTGCGCGAGGACGCGACCGACCCTGCCGAGGTCGGCAGGAACATGACGCCCCGGCCATTCGGTCAGCTGCAACTGTTGCTGCGATCCGCAGCCGATGTGCGGCTCGTCCGTGCCCCATCCTGGTGGAAGCCGCAACGGCTGGCGGCCGCACTCGCAGCTGTGGCCATGGTCGCGGGCATTGCGAGCGTCTGGGTTATGCTGTTGCGTCGCCAGGTGACGCGGCAACTGGCGGTCATCGAGAAAAAACTGCAGGCAGAGGCTGCTACCGAAGAGCGCCATCGTATCGCCCGCGAGTTTCACGACACTCTCGAACAGGATCTCGCCGGCATCTCGTTACGGCTGGATGCCGCGGCCCATCGGGCGGCCGACGAGCGGTCCCGCCACGTGTTGGAGGAGCAGCGGGGCCTGCTCGCCCGGCTTCAGTCGGAGACCCATGACTTCCTCTGGGATCTCCGCGATCCGGCCCGCCACGATGGCTCGCTCCTGGAATCGCTGGCGGCGCAGATGGCTTATTTGCGGTCGCTCACCACCGTGCCGATTCGGTTCGACGCCGCCGGCGATTTGCCACGCGTGCCGTCCCTCGTGCAATACCAGTTGCTGCGGATCATGCGGGAGGCGGTCAACAACGCCTTGAAACATGCAGATGCGGCGGCGATCGAGGTGCGGGTCGCGTCCGGGCCGGACGGCCTGTGCCTGACGGTGACGGACGACGGCATTGGATTCGACGTCGCCGGCCGCGAGTTGCTGGATGGGCATTTTGGAATCCGCGGGATACGGGAGCGGGCGAGGCGCATTGGCGCGAAGACCGCCATCGAAAGCCACTCCGGTCGCGGCACGCATGTGGCGATCGTCGTGCCACCGAGCAGGCTGGTAGTTGCCACGGAGAGCGCATTGTCGGAACCGACAATGGCAACCGCTGGAGCGGCGGGCGATCATGGTCTTCGCAACGCCGTCGGGAATCCTTGATGCTCGCCATAGCTGCCACGATCCGTCTGCTCGTCGTCGACGACCACCCGCTGTTTCGGGAGGGGCTGGCTCGTACGCTCGGCACCGAGGAAGGTCTCGAAATCGTGGCCCAGGCGGAGGACGGCACGACGGCGGTCGCGCAGTGGGAACAGCTACGGCCCGACGTTGCGCTCATCGACGTGAGCATGCCAGGGATTGACGGGATCGAGACGGTCCGCCGGTTACGGGCCCGGCATCCGCAGGCGAAGGTGCTGATGCTGACCTCATCCGAGGATTGCGACGACGTGATCGCCGCCCTCGACGCCGGGGCCAGTGGCTACATCACGAAGTCGGTCCGCTATGGCGACCTCGTCGCGGCGGTCCGCGAGGTGCATGCCGGAGGCCGGCCACTCGGCGAGGCGATCGCGCGGAAGCTCGCTGCCCGCGATCCGAATGGGCCGCTCACGCCGCGTGAGCTCGACGTGCTGCGGCTGCTCCGCGAGGGCCTTTCGATCGACCAGATGGGGCGACGGCTCGACATTACGGAGCGAACCGTGCGGGCGCACGTGACCGCGATCAAGGTCAAACTCGATGCCGCAAACACGGCGCAGGCCGTCGCCCGCGGGTTTGAGCGGGGACTGCTGTCCGGCGGTCCGCCAAAGCGGATCCCTTGAAAACGGTCCTTATTGTCGAAATCGACAATGGTGGGGTGTGCGGCGGCCGCCTAAGATCGGGACGGAGAGGGGCGGAGTGTCTGCCTTTCGTATCCACGTGCGTTCGGCGGAGTCGCGGGAGCAGGATAATGAGATCGTTTACGTCGAAGCGTGCGTTCACGTTGGTCGAGCTTTTGGTCGTGATCGCGATCATCGGCACGCTGGTCGGTCTGCTGCTGCCGGCGGTGCAGTCGGCGCGGGAAGCGGCCCGCCGGTCGCAGTGCAGCAACAACATGAAGCAGGTGGCACTGGGCCTGCAGAACTACGCCGGTGCCAACAAGAAACTGCCGCCCGCGGCCACGAACAGCACCGTGGATACCCAAGGTCGGGCTGGCTGGAGTTGGATGCTCTTCGTGCTGCCCTATATCGAACAGGCCGATCTCTTCAACGCCTGCATGGGTCAGGTCACCTGGCGGATGCAGCAGCCGAGTTGGATGGATCCCGCAGTGGCGACCCGGGCAAGGGGAGCGATCCCGTCATTCATCTGCCCGACCGACACGGTCGCGGTGTTGGCCCCGGAGGCAAAGGTCAACTCGGCCGCCTCGTGGTTGACGTTTACCTCGAGCAAGGCGAACTATCTTGCCAACGGGGGGGCGAACAACATCTGGGGCGGTAGTGTCGATCAACAGTCGCGTGCGTCGCAGGGCGCGTTTCGCAAGGTGAACGGCGCCGCGTTCAAGGATTTTACGGACGGCCTTTCGAAAACGTTTCTCATCGGTGAAGCCGGCGGTACCCCGATCACGCCGAGTGACGCCGACAGGATGCCGGGCATCTGGACGGGCACGACGAACCAGAACAATGGACAGTTTGAAATCAGCCGATTTACGAACAACAAGCTCAATTCGGGGATCGTGGATGCGTTCGGCAGCTTTCATCCGGGCGGCGGCAACTTCGCCATGGCCGATGCGTCGGTTCGGTTCATCGACGACATGATTCAGGCGAATCCACTCCTCTGGGGATTCGACGCAAGCAACGACGCGTCGATCACGAACTACCTCGGCCAGTCGGCCAGTTCGAGCCGCGGCATTTATGAGCGGCTGAGCACCCGGGCCGACGGCCTGTCCATCGGAGACTTCTAGTCCATGAAGCGAACGCGCACGTTGTCATGGCTTCTGGCTATCGCGTGTCTGACGACGGTGTTTTGCGGATGCGGCCGCGGCGGCGTCGGTGCGACGGCAGTGGGCGTCTTGAAGATTGACGGTCAGCCCGCGCCGGCCGGGATCCGCGTCGACTTCCAACCACAGGGCGAGAAGGGATCTCCGTCTATGGGAATCACCGACACGAAGGGACGGTACGAACTCTTCTTCACAGCCGCTCGCAAGGGTGTGATGCCGGGCGAGTGTCTCGTGCGGCTTTCGATCATGCCCGAATACGGGGGCGATGGCATTCCGAAGACACCGGAGGCTCTTAGGGACCTGCGGATTCCAGACACCTATAGCCGTAAGTCGACGCTCACCCGCACGGTCAAACCCGGCCACAACACGATCGACATCGAGATCGACACTACGGCCCAGCCCAAACCGAAATGACCATTCCAAAGTGGTGGCCCGCGCTCGGGTTCGTCTTTTTGGCCGTGCGGCTATCGCCGGCGTCAAGCCTCGCCGGGCCGCCGCACGTGGCCGATGCCACGCCGCCGCTGCTCGCCGGCCACTGCCTCGAATGCCACGGGCCCGACGACGCGCAGGCGTCGTTTCGCGTCGACACGCTCACTCGGGCGATCGACACGGTCGAAATGGCGGAGCGATGGCAGAAGGTGCTCAATGCTCTGAACTCTGGTGAGATGCCGCCGGCCGACGCGAAGCCGATCGATCCGTCCCGCAAGATCGAACTGCTGGACGATCTTTCCCACGCGATGGTCGCGGCGCGGAAGAGTCTTGCCGATCAGGGCGACGACACGCTCCTGCGGCGGCTCAACCGCCGCGAGTATCGCAACACGCTGCGGCAACTGCTCGGCGTGGAGATCGACGTCAACGAGCTGCCGGCCGACACGCGGTCCGGCGGCTTCGACACCTCCGGCAGCAACCTCTTCATGTCGGGCGACCAGTTCGACCAGTATCGGGCGCTCGGCCGCGAGGCTGTTCACGAGGCATTCGCCAAGGCGGCGGCCGTCGGCATCGAGAAGTCGTTGCGGATCGAGGCGGAGACGAACCACACCGCTTTTCTGGCCGCGAATAAAAAGTGGGACGACGAGCATCGGCGGGCGAAGCAGTGGGTCGATGCGGTCCTCGACGAGGCCAAGCGGCCTGAAAATGCCGACGCCGTCACCGAGATCCGGAAGCGGGCCCCGAGCGACTGGCAGATGGTCCACCAGTGGATGCAGATTCCCGGTGCGCCAGCGCCCGACCAGTTTGGCTGGCCCAAACCATATGACGAGCAGGTGCTCTGGGAACTGAACAGCAACACCGAGTTCATCGCCTACGAGAAGCGGTATCTCCAACAGCCGCATCTCGACACGGGGGCCTATCTCACGCTGCCCGGTGCCAACCGGTCGAGCTACGCCAATAACTGGTTCACGCTGCGGATTCCGGACGACTGGCCGCCGGGCGATTATGTCGTGCGGATCCGGGCCGGCGCGGCGCCGCAGGCGCCGGCCGATCGCCGCTTCATCGAATTCGGGCAGGCCCCGTGGCCTCAGGACGTGCCGGCCATGAGCACCCACGAGGTGCTCGGCACCCTCGATGCTCCGGCCGTGATCGAGATCCCGTACGTGATCCTGGCGAAGCACGACGGTCGCAGCCGGATGCTCTTCATCCGGGAACGAGGCATGGGGCAGCTGGCGCGTGCCGTGGCCCGCTTCAAGGAGGCGCAGAAGGCCAACGGCGTCGGGCCGGATCTCGCGATCTGGATCGACTGGTTCGAGATGGAACGGCTGAGCGACGCCGACCGTGCGCCTCCGCCCGGCCTCCGCGCGCTCGATATCCCGCTCGACGAACGCGGCGACTCCCTTCCGCCCACGGCGATCAAGGCGGCGCTCGGCCGGTTCGTGCTCGAAGCGTATCGCGGAGCCTCGGCGCCGAAACGCTACCTCGACCGGCTGATGACGGCCTACATGCTGCGCCGCAAGGTCGGGGCCACGCACGCGGCGGCGCTCGCGGACACGCTTGCCTCGGTGCTGGCCTCGCCGAGGTTTCTCTATCGCGCCGAGCCCGAACGCAGCGATGACGATGGCGACGACACGCTCGACGGACAGAAGCTGGCCTGCCGGCTCTCCTACCTGCTCTGGGGTGAGCCGCCGGATGCGACGCTGCGGCAGAGGGCCAAGAGAGACAGCGAGGCTACGGCATTGAGCGACCCTGCCACGCTCGACGAGGAATGCCATCGCCTGCTCGACGACCCGCGGGTGCGCGGCTTCGTCGTGCCGCTGGTGTCGCAGTGGCTCTCGATGGAGCGGCTCGACTTCTTTCAGTTCGACCCGCGGCGGTTCCCCAGATTCGACCCGTCCGCGAAAGAGGCTGCCCGCCGTGAGGTCTATGAGACGTTCGCGGATCTCCTGCGGACCAACGGCCGCCTCGGCACTCTCCTCAAGGCCGACTCGGTCGTCGTCAATGGCCTGCTCGCCGAGTATTACGGTATTGCAGGGGTGTCGGGAGATGCGTTCACACGCGTGCCCGTGCCGGCGGGAAGTCCGCGGGGTGGCCTGTTGGGGATGGCCGCGATCCACGCGATGGGCAGCGACGGCGAACATTCCAGCCCCGTCGAACGCGGCGCGTGGGTGCTCCGCAAGCTGCTCGACGATCCACCGCCGCCGGCGCCACCAAATGTGCCGCAGGTGGCGAGGCTCGCAGGGAAATCGCTCACGACGCAGGAACGGCTCGTCGCGCACCAGGAGGAGCCGCAGTGCGCGAGCTGCCACCGGCGGATCGACCCGCCTGGCCTCGCGCTCGAGAATTTCGATGCGGTCGGCCAGTGGCGCACGGAAGACAGCTATACGCCGGTCGACGTGAACGGCTGGGCGAATCCGGCCTTGAAAAAAACATGGCCGATCGAGGTGAACGGCAGCTTCCACGGCGGTCCGTCGTTCGTCGGTTTCGAAGGCTTCCGCGAGGCCGTGGCGGCCCGCGAGCGCGACTTCGCCCGCGGCTTCGCGAAGGCCCTCGTTGAATACGCGCTCGGCCGGCCATGCGGATTTCGTGACGAGCCGCTCGTGGAATCGATCGTCGCCCGGGCCGCCGCAAAAAACTTTGCTGTTCGCGAGTTCATCCACGCGCTCGTGCAGAGCGAAGCGTTTCGATCGAAGTGAACGTGTTGATCCCACCCCCTCACCATGCGTGACACCATGCACACATCCATGCAACGCCGGCAGTTCCTCGAGACCGGCACCGCGATCATCGCCCTGCCCGCGCTTGAATCCCTTGGCTTCCGGCGGTTCGCCAACGCGGCCGCCGCTGAGCAGCCGCGGCCCAAGCGGCTCGTCTTTCTCGGCTTCGGCTGGGGCGTGACGAACGATTCGTGGTATCCGGACGCGAACAAGCCCGGTCGGGACTATGCGCTGCCGCCCGGTCTCCGGCCGCTGGAAAAGCACAAGGACGACTTCACGATCATCCAGGGGCTCTGGCACCGCCACACCGCCAACGGCCATTACGGCAGCACGTTCTGGCTGACCGGCGCCAACGAATTCGGCCAGCCGGGGCAGGCCTTTTCGAACACCGTGTCGGTGGACCAGGTCGCGGCGAGCCGGCTCGGCGCGGCCACGCGGTTTGACTCGCTCTGCCTCGACTGCGGTGAGGCGGCGGGCGGCTCGGGACACGGACCGGGCCTTTCGCTCTCGTGGGATGCCCGCGGCAAGCCGGTGGGTGGGCCCCGCAATCCCGTCGAGGCCTTCCACAAACTCTTCGCCCGCGACACGACGCCGCTGGAAGAGCAGCAGGCGCGGCTCACCGAACGGAAGAGCGTGCTCGATGACGCGCTTGAAAACGTTCGCGAACTCGGTCGCCGGCTGGGCAAGGCCGACCGCGAGAAGCTCCGCGAATACTTCGACGGCATCCGCGACCTCGAGGCGAAGCTCGCCCGTGATGCAAAGTGGCTTGGTGTCGAGCGGCCGCGTCCGCCGATGGAGGAGCCCAAGCCGGGCCTCGCGGGAGTCGAGGAGATCAGGCTGATGTACGAGATCGCGGCCTTGGCACTCGAAACCGACAGCACGCGCGTGATCACCTACCGGCAGCCGGTGAGCACGCTCGTCACGAGTCTCGGCATCAAGGTGGAGGCCCACACGATGAGCCACTACCACGGCCATGCCGGCGAGAAACAGGAGGCCTCGCAGCGCCGCGACTTGGCCCAGAGCGAACTGCTCGCTGGGCTGCTCGATCGGCTCAAGGCGACGAAGGAGCCGGATGGCAGCACGCTCTTCGACCAGACGACGGTCGTCTACGGCAGCAACATCCGCACCGGCCACAGCCTCGATAACTGCCCCACGCTCGTGGCCGGTCGTGGCGCGGGCCTCCGCATGGGCGAGCAGATCGTCGTGCCCAAGGGCACACCTCTGTGCAACGCTTGGTTCACGATCTTAAAGGGATCGGGCATCGACGTGGCTTCGTTCGGTGACAGTACGGGCGTTGTCGAGCCGCTCGTGCGGGCGTGACGAGCGGGAATCACGGCACGTTCCAAACGTGTCGCCACTGGTCTCTCACGCATCCCACCGCAGGCTCGGCGAGACGCCGTGGCCCCGGGTGCCGCAGAAGTTCACCTCGATGCCCAGGGCCCGGGCGACCGCGGCCTTCGTGAGCGCGGCTTTGTCGGCGCCGGCGGCATCCTTCGCATAGGCCACCTGGATGTGGTTGGCCTTGTGGCGAGCCATCATCTGATCTCGCGAGATCCCGTAGGTCACGGCGTGCATGATCGGCCACTGCTTCGTCGTCGACTCGAGGCGGTGCCGCGTCTCCTCCTCCGGCAGTGTCACGACCTGCGCTCTGCCGATATCCATGCAGAGCTTTTCGTGGCCGTTGACGTTGTCGACCCAGATCCGGCTCCAGACGATTTCGCCCGGCTTGCTCACCCCGGCCAGCGTGCTGCCACCGAGCCGGAAATACATCGGCGGCTGCCGATAGCCGTGCGCCCCCTTCCAGCCGCCAGTGAAGTGCGCCGGCGGGGCGCCGCCCGAGATTTCGAACACCCAGACCCACTGGTCGGTGGTCCGCGACTGGTCCCAGTCGCCCCAGCGGATGTCGTGGAGCGTGTTCTCGACCGGCTCGCCGACCGCCTCGTGCACGCGTTGCGTGAGCAGCCCGTCGAGCCCGGCGCACTCGTCCACCTCGTTGAAGTGGACGAGCGGCTTTCCCTTATAGAGCGGCTTCGACGAACCCGCCGCCGTCACAGGCGGCCGCTTCGAGTCGTTGAGCATCCCCTCCACGAGATCGCTTGCCGGCAGGAGATCCTTGAGCCCCTGCTGGTATTGGATGCCGATGCAGTCGCAGCCGTAGCGGTCGGCGATGCGGACCGCGGCCACATACATCTTGCACTGTTCAAGCACCTGGGCCCGCGTCAGGTCGGTGGTTTCAGACTTGCCGAAGTGAAACTGCATCCCCGCCTTCTCGATCCAGCGGAAGACCTCCTTCGCCTCGGCGTCGGTCACCTGTGTGGTCTCGTAGTAGAGCGCACTCTGGCTGAGCCGCTCCTTGAAGACGCCGGTGGCATGGAGCAGGTGGTCTGGAATGATGGCGTTGAACATCCCCATGCAGCCCTCGTCGAAGACGCCCATCAGCGCCTTGCGATGGCGGAGATCGGCCGCGATCGTCTCGGCGGTGCGGGCGAGAGTCTTCGGGATCGACACCTTGGCGAAGGGCACGACATGGCTCGTGTCGTGGTGCACGGCGCGGTGATCGAGCCAGGCCTGCAGGTGCCGCCGAAAGCTTGGGCTCGCAAAGTCGTCGGCCCAGAGCGTCGAGTAACGCACGCCCGCCTTCGTGAGCGAGCCGTTGAGGTTGAGCATGCCCACCAGACCCGGCCACTGGCCCGACCAGTTGGCCACCGTGAGGATCGGGCCGGAGTGGGTGGTGAGCCCCGGAAGGACGTGGTTGGAATACTGCCAGACCGCCTCGGCCACGATCAGCGGCACGTCGGGATCGATCGTCTCGAACACATCGAGCCCCTCGCGGGCACTGGCGATGAAGCCGTGGCCGCGGGCCTTCGACGCGGCATGGCCCCGCTCCAGCTTCCAGCCGGCAGCAGCAAAGGCCTTGGTGAGATCCGCCTCCATCGCCTGCTGGGCAGGCCAACAGACCCGGTTGGCCTCCTCGCGGAGATCGCCATTGGCGATGAGCACCGCCCGGCGTTTGCCGGTGGCGGATGGTTTGGACGACGACGAGCGGGATGGCGTGGACATGGTCGAATCCCTCGCGAGATGGCAGGAGAGTCCCCAAAAAACAGGCCGGAGCCGGACTGGGGGACCCAAATGGAATCGGACAGTGAGCCGGAACTATACTCGGAGACCGTGTCGGCAGACATTGCCGGATTGCCTTCGGCTCGTTGCCTGTTTGGTCCGTTGGTTCGCTGCCCGATTCAGCTCTCGTGTGGAGCCCCCGTGGAGACCCCAGTGATGCGACGCTTCGCTCATCCTGTCATTGCCCTGTGCTGTGTGGCGCCTTGCCTTTTCCTGGCTGTTGCCCGAGCCGCCGAGCCTGCGGCTGCCGCACCAGCCCCCGCCGCCGCACCAGCTCCCGCGGCCAATCTTCCCGCGTTCACACGGTGGGTGATCGCTGCCGACTATGCCCGCGACGGCGCGACGTTCGTCACCGCCGGTGGTGAGAGCCTGCTCTACCGGCCCGGCGACGTCGTCGTCTGGAAGGCCGATGGCTCGCGGGCGGGCGATCTGACTGGCCACCCCACCGCGGTCTGGGCGGTGAAGGTCTCAAAGGATGGCAAGCTTGCGGCAACGGCCGGCTATGACGGTCTGGTCAAGCTCTGGGACCTGCCGGCGCGGACGTTGAAGCACGACCTCAAGAAGCATAAGGGCTGGGTGCGGTCACTCGATCTCTCGCCCGACGGCACGAAGCTGGCCTCGGCTGGCGAGGATGGCACCGTCGTGCTCTGGAACACGGCCGACGGCAAGGAGATCAAGACGGTCACCGCCCACGCCGGTCCGGTCACGGCCGTCAGCTTCTCGCCGGACGGCGCGACGATCGCCACTGGCGGCGGCGACAAACTCGTGAAGCTGTGGGATGCAGCCACAGGCAATGAAAAGGGCAAGCTCGAGGGACACACCGACGCCCTCTGGGCCGTCGCCTATTCGCCCGACGGGTCGAAGCTCGCCACGGCCGGCGCCGATCGCACGATCAAGCTTTGGACCACCTCCGACTCCAAGGAGTTTGCCACGCTCTCGGGCCATAAGGACTGGGCGACGAGCGTCAGCTTCTCGCCCGACGGCACGCGACTGGCCAGCGGCAGCCTCGACGGCGCCGTGAAGCTCTGGGACGTCAACGCCAAGGGGGAGCAGGAAGGACCGGAGGCTGCGAAGTCGAGCGTGTGGTGCGTGACCTTCTCGCCCGATGGCAAGACGATGTTTGTCGGCTCGCACGCCGGTGGAAAGCTCGTGCCGACGCCGGCCGCCAAGCTCCTGCCGCCGCCCCCGCCGCCCCCCAGTCCTCCACCGGCGCCCGCCCCGGCTCCCGCTGCGGCCACCGCGCAGAAGGCGACGACGCTCGTGCCGACCGAGTTCAAGAGCATGGCCGGTGCCACGGCGGCGATCGCCCCCGACGGCACCGTCACTGTCACCGGCAACCTCGCCAAGGACACCTACACGCTCAAGGCCGTTATCCCGGCCGGCGTCGAGGCCAAGGCGATCAAGCTCGATGTGCTGCCCGATCCCAGCCTGCCCAGCCAGGGGCCTGGCCGCGCGGGTAATGGCAACTTCGTGCTCAGCACATTCGCCGTGCTCTTCGGTGCGCCGGGTGCCAAAGACACGCCCACCGGTCTGAAATTCGCCAGTGCCAAGGCTGACTATGAGCAGGGTGACTTCGGCGTGGCCGGCGCGATCGACAACAAGCCCGAGACCGGCTGGGCCATCAACGGCGGCGCGGGCAAGGAGCATGTCGCCACGTTCGACATTGCCCCGGATGTGAAGCTGTCGGCCGGCGCGCCGCTGGCGATCACGATCGATCAGCAGTATGCCGATGGCACGCATGCCCTCGGGAAGTTTCGGATTTCCGTGGTGCAGGCTGCGGCTCCGGCACCTGCCCCAGCGGCTGCACCGGCCACACCGGCACCGGCCACACCGGCACCGGCACCGGCACCAGCACCGGCACCAGCACCGGCACCAGCCACACCGGCACCGGCACCGGCCGCAGCAAAACCAGCGACACCCGCTCCTGCAGCGACACCCGCTCCTGCAGCGACACCAGCTCCTGCAGCGACACCCGCTCCTGCAGCGACACCCGCTCCTGCAGCGACACCAGCCGCGGCGCCAGCACCAGCGGCAAAGCCGGACGCGGACAAGAAGTAAAGACCTTGCCGTCGAAGCCGACGGTGTGGGCAACGGTATGGATGGCGACAAAGAAAGGATTCTGAGGATGAGTTCACGGATACGGGATACGGCGGCCGGTGCCGCCGGAACGTTGATGCTGTTGGTGGCCGCAGTCGGCGGAATGGTGTTCGGAGACCGGTTCGGATCGCCCGAGCAATTGCCGCGGGTGTCCGCCGTCACGTCGCAGTCGGACGGATCCTTCGCCGTCTGCACCGTTCCCCTCGATGTTGGCGTCGAGGGATTCTTCATGCTCGACTTCGAGACGGGCGACCTCTCGGGTGGCGTGCTCAATCCCAGTACGGCGCAATTCGGCGCCGCCTATAAGCACAATGTGCTCAAGGATCTGGGCTTCAAGGCCGGACAGGCGAAGAACCCGAAGTTCCTGCTCGTCTCGGGCGTGGCGGAACCTCGGCGCGGCGCGGTGACGCTCGCGTCGTCGGTGCTCTACGTCACCGACTCGTCCACCGGCACCACTGCCGCGTACGGCATTCCCTGGAACGCGCAGCAGCCGCAGATGATGGCTCCGCTGGTGCTCCTCGACATCGCCCGGCCGCGAGGCGGCGGGGCCAAGGCAAAGTAAGGAGCGCTCGTGATGGGAGAGCCTTTGGAAATCACGGTCATCGTCAACGGCGAGTCCCGCGCAGTGCCCACGGGTTCGACGGCCGGCGATTTGGTCGAAGCACTCGGTTTCGCGGGCCGGCCGCTCGCCGTTGAGGTCAACGAAGAGGTGGTGCCGCGGGTGCGGCTTGCAGACTGTAGACTCCAGTCTGGCGACCGCCTCGAACTCGTGACGCTCGTGGGCGGTGGCTGACGGCCGCCCTGCCGCGTTCTTCCATCTCACCCGTTGCATCGACACCATGCCCCAGTCTCCCACCGTGCCAGCAGCCGCCACAGCCGATGAACCGCTGCGTGTTGGTGGGATGACCTTGGCCAGCCGGCTCGTCGTGGGCACGGGCAAATATGCGAGCCATGCCGAGATGCAACAGTGCCTCGAGGCGTCCGGCACCGATTGCGTCACCGTGGCGGTGCGGCGAGAACGGCTCATCAATGCCGCCGGCGAGAACATTCTCGACCATATCGACACGTCGCGGTACGTGCTGCTTCCAAACACCGCTGGCTGCTACACCGCTGACGATGCGGTTCGCGTCGCCCGGCTCGGCCGCGAACTGCTCCGCGAGCTGGGCAACCCCGGGGCTGAGTGGGTGAAGCTCGAGGTGCTCGGCGACAAGCGGACGCTCCTGCCCGACCCCGTGGGCACGCTCGAGGCCACCGAGCGGCTGGTGAAGGAGGGATTCACTGTGCTCGTCTACACCAGCGACGATCCGGTCGTGGCAAAACGCCTCAAAGACCTGGGGGCTGCGAGCGTCATGCCGGCGGGCAGCCCGATCGGCTCCGGGCAGGGCATCCTCAACGCCAACAATCTGCGGATCTGCATGGAGTATTTGAAGGAGGGGGATCCAGACTATCCGGTCATCGTGGATGCGGGCGTGGGCACGGCCAGCGACGTGGCCGCGGCCATGGAATTGGGTGTCGACGGCGTGCTGCTCAACACAGCGATCGCCCATGCCGCCCACCCGCTGCGGATGGCACAGGCGATGCGGGCGGCCTGCTTCGCCGGCCGGCAGGCGTGGCTGGCCGGACGGATTCCAAAGAAGCTCTACGCCACCGCGTCGAGCCCCGACGAAGGCCGCATCACAGGGCCGGCCGGGGCCGCCGCACGGCCCACCTGAGGGCACCACCGACCCATGCTTGCCAAACGCATCATTCCCTGTCTCGATGTCGAACGCGGCCGGGTCGTGAAGGGCACGCGGTTTCTCGACCTTGTCGATGCCGGTGACCCCGTGTCGGTGGCGGCCCGCTACGAGGCGGAGGGAGCCGACGAACTCGTCTTCCTCGACATCACCGCCAGCCACGAGGGCCGCGCGATCATGCTCGACGTGGTCCGCCGCGTGTCGGAGACCATCTTCATGCCGTTCACCGTTGGCGGCGGCATCCGCACGCTCGACGATGCGGTGCGGCTCATCCATGCCGGCGCCGAGAAGGTGAGCATCAACTCCTCCGCCGTGCGGACGCCGGAGCTGATCACGGCGGTGGCCGACCGGCTCGGCAGCTGCGCGACGGTCGTGAACATCGATCCTAAACGGGTGGTGAGGGATGGCCGTGAGATCTGGGAGGTGTTCGTCAACGGCGGCCGGGTGCCGACGGGGCTGGAGGCGGTCGACTGGGCCCGACGGGTGGAGTCGCTCGGAGCAGGGGAGATCGTGCTGACCTGCATGGACCGGGATGGCACCCGCGACGGCTACGATCTGGAGATCACCGCCGCGGTCAGTCGGGCGGTGGGGATTCCCGTCGTGGCCAGTGGCGGAGCGGGCCGACCGGAGCACCTCGCGGATGCGATTGAGCGGGGTGGGGCGGATGCGGCGCTGGCCGCTGGCATCTTCCACTTCGGAGAGTGTACGATCCGAGAAGTGAAGGAATTATTCCAGCGGCGGGGGATCCCCGTCAGACCTGTGGCGACGACGAACCATGGCGACACTCGACCCCGCGACCGCACCGTCTGAGTCAGCATCATCCGGCAGCCCTCCGGCCGCTGCTCCGGCGCCTGCTCCAGTTTCCACGGCCTCGACGCCACCCGTGGCGATCGAACCGGTCGGTCTGGAGATCGACCGGCTCTTCGAGGCCATGGTCAAGCTCAACGGCAGCGACCTGCATCTGAAGGTCGACAAGCCGCCCTACATGCGGGTGAAGGGGGCGCTTCAGCCGCTGAAGTATCCGCCGATCGGCGCCGAGCAGATGAAGAAGCTCTGCGCGCCGATCATGAACGAGCGGCAGCGGGGCATCTTCGATACCGATGGCGGTGCCGACTTCGCGCACACCTGCGTCGTCGATGGCGTGCGGTGGCGGTTCCGAATCAACATGCTCACGCAGCAGGGCGCCTGGGGCCTCGTGGCCCGCCGCGTCAACAACACGATTCCCGATTTCGAGAAGCTCTTCCTGCCGCCCTCGATCGAGCGGCTCTGCCAGCTCGACCAGGGCATGGTGCTGCTCGCGGGCGTGACGGGCTCCGGCAAGAGCACGACGATCGGGTCGATGCTCAACTACATCAACCGCAACTACCGCAAGCACATCCTCACCCTCGAGGATCCGATCGAATTCGTCTTCACCGAGGACAAGTGCCTGATCAACCAGCGTGAGATCGGCAACGACGTGCGGAACTTCGAGATCGGCATGAAGCATGCCGTCCGCGAGGATCCAGACATCATCCTCGTGGGCGAGCTTCGAGACGTGGAGACATTCAAGACGGCGATCCACGCGGCTGAAACGGGCCACCTCGTGTTCGGCACGATCCACGCCGCCAGCGCGTCGAGCTGCATCGGCCGCATCCTCGACCTGTTTCCGCAGGAGGAGCATCCCTCCATCCGCAGCGCCATCGCCTTCAACATGAAGGGGATCGTGGCCCAGAAACTGCTCAAGTCGATCAAGCCCGGCGTGAGCCGCGTGCCGGTCGTGGAGGTCATGTTTATCGACGTGCTCATCCGGAAATATGTTCTGGAGGAGCAGGATCACCTGATCGCCGACCACATCAAGAAGTCGGTGAAGGACGGCATGCAGGATTTCACGCAAAGCCTCAAGAGCCTCATCGATCTGGGGCTCATCGACCGCCACGATGCCCTCGAGATCGCGCCCAACCGCGAGGCGCTGGTCATGGCGCTGAAGGGTATCAGCTGATGGCTGAAGGAGCCGGTGCGATGGCATGGGGGGCACGAAGATTCGCCATAGCGGGGCAGGCGGGCTGCATGTTCGCAGTGTCGGCCGTCGTGGCACGGGCCGACGACGCGTGGCCGGGGACGAGCCCGGAGTGGCTGACGCGTGATGCAGCGGGCGGCCTCGCGATCCTGCCGCTGGTCTGCTGGTGGGCGTGGATCGCTGCCTGGGCCGCCACCAGCGACTGGATCTTCCGCGACAGCGCCCGGTTCAAGATCCGGCCCGAATTCTGGACGGCGTGTGCGGTCTTTCCATTCGTGGCGTGCAGCCTGCTCGCGTGGTGGATCCCTTGGTCGGCGGCTGGGCAGGCCCTGATGGCACTGGCCTGGCTTCTGCCGCTCTTTCTCTACAGCCGTGAACGAAACCCCAAGGCGCCCCCGGCGGAGAGCATATTCACGATCGCTCACCTGAAGCGGGCGTTCAACGCCGCATTGAAGCTGATGGGCGTCAAGGTGAAGCCACCAGAAATGATCGACAACGGGCTGCCTTGGGTCACGCTGGTCGCTACGGCCGCGGAGACGCCTGAAGAAAACCAGAAATGGCAGGAGGAGGCCGCGGCAATGCCGGGCTTCGAAACAGCCAAGAAGCTGCTGCAGGAGGCGGCGGCCGCTCGAGCCTCGATGATGGTCATCGAGGCCGCGGCTGACGGGATCAGGGTGGGGCATTCCGTCGACGGGATTGCGAGCCCATCGCGGGCCGTGAAGACACCGGCAAAGGGCTCGGGAAAATCGAGGCAGCCTGAGGTCTGGGCGGATGCGCCGCCGCTCGACGCGACCATTGGCAATGCGGGGTTGGCGGTGTTGCGGACCATTGCCGGGGCCGAGGCCGCCAAGCTGAGTGGTGAAAAGGATTCCGGCTTCACAATCGAAGTCGACGGCAAGAAGCGGCCGTGCCGGCTTTCCACGCGGGCCACGAAGACCGCCAAGCAGATCGTCATCACGCTGGAGACACCCCCACTTGCCCCCAA